>JAYTON010000349.1:0-2762 GCA_043747725.1 Saprospiraceae bacterium | reverse complement strand
AATCATCAAATTTCTTTCATTTTTTGACATAGCTTAGTTGTCATAACTTATTGATTATCATATATTTAATGGCATTTAAATTATCGAAAAATGAAAGAAATTTTATCTTAGTTTGGACAGCCTACCCTTCGGGGCTTTTTAACCCATTATTCGCATTATTCCATAAATAAAAAAACCCTCGCGCAACCTTACGATTGACGAGGGAACTTACGGTTTTTGGAACCCCATTTATTAAACCCCATTTGTTAACCTTTCGATACTTTTGACGTTGGAAAACATCATTGGTAACCTAATGAAAAGTTAATTATGGTCTTTGTTCAAGCAAAAATAGTATATTAAATAAAAATAGCATCGTTTTTTGTTGACAAAAACGATGCTACCCCTAAACATTAACATTTTATTGCGATTTCTTGCAGTTTTGTGACGCTCATTTGACAAAACAATCTACCAACCATTGTTCTGAACGATGAGTTCTGAGAGGTCATAAACTAAGATGTCTTCTTGTTTATCTTTGGCTTTCATGCCGTCTTGAAGCATTGTGATACAGAACGGACAATTGGCTGCTACAATATTGGGATTGCTATCCACTATCTCTTCAGCGCGTTCAATATTGATGCGTTTATCGCCTGGTTCATCTTCTTTAAACATCTGCGCTCCCCCTGCCCCACAGCATAAACCATTGGTTTTACAGCGTTTAAGTTCTACTATGTCGGCATCCAAGGTAGCTAACACGGCGCGGGGTGCTTCATAAATACCATTGGCGCGTCCGATATAGCATGAGTCGTGATAGGTAATACGTTTGCCTTTAAATGCCCCGCCCTCCACACTCAACTTGCCTTGATTGAGTAACTCTTGCAAATATTGGGCATGATGCACCACTTCGTAATGCCCTCCTAAAACAGGGTATTCATTCTTCAAAGTGTTGAAGCAATGTGGACAAGTTGTGACAATCTTTTTGACACCATACATATTCAGCGTATTGATATTTTGCAAAGCCATCATCTGAAATATGAACTCGTTACCAGCCCTACGCGCAGGGTCTCCCGTACACATTTCTTCGTTGCCGAGTATAGCGAAGTCAATACCGACCTCATTCAAGATGCGGCTAAATGCCACAGTCACTCGTTGCGCACGGGCATCAAAACTGCCTGCACAACCCACCCAAAACAAGACTTCGGGTTGTTTGCCTTCGGAAGCCATCATAGCCATCGTCGGCACTAAAAGTTCTTTTTTAGTCATTGAATTTTATATAACTTTTTCTTTTTTTACTGTTTACAGAACCATTGCACGTGTCGCCATCATCAAAATTTGAAATCCAGCGCAAAAGTAAGTCATAGCGTTGTATGGTCATATCAATCAACCAATTGCAACGACAACTTGCATAAGAAGCACCATACATAGATTTATCGGCTTCTGGAAAAATCATGTCAATTTGAGCATCTCTATAAGCAACCCATATGGCTTGTGCCTTCTGAAATTTTGCCAAAAAATCGCCATCTTTGCGGTATTCTACGTTGATTTTTTTGACCAAATCTTCCATGTCTTTTTTCAATTTTAAATAATCGCTACAACTGCTGCGGTTATTTTCGACAATGACACTATCAGGCGATTGAGCCGATACAATTATGCCAAAAAATAAAAGCGCAATAGTTAAATTGTGTACCTTTCTCATAAGTGATTTGTTTTTATGAGTAAATATAATTTTGTAAAATTGCTCAAATTTATGCAATCACTTCATATTATCTTATTATTTAACTAAAAACTAATCTATGGAAATCATTTTTGCCTCTGGCAACACCCATAAAGTAAAAGAAATCAATGAAATACTGAGGGGGGTATCGGATTTGACTGTTATCAGTATGAAAGACATAGGCTGCACAGAGGATATACCCGAAACCACAGGCACTATTCGCGGCAACGCTATTCAAAAAGCTACATACCTATGGTACAACTATCGAGTTGATTGCTTTTCTGAGGACACAGGTTTGGAAATTGACGCACTCGACGGTGCGCCAGGTGTAGATACTGCCCATTATTCTGGCAGCCGCCATGCCGATGCCAATATTGCTTTAGTATTAAACAATTTGCATGAAAAAAGTTCACGCACAGCACGTTTCAGAACGGTGATTGCACTCATATTGGACAATAAACTACACGTTTTTGAAGGTATTTGTACAGGTGAAATTGCGCTCGAAAAGTCTCAAGGTACTGAGGGGTTTGGTTACGACCCGATTTTCAGACCCGACGGATATGATAAAACGTTTGCAGAGTTGGGGGCAGACGTGAAGAATGTCATCAGCCATCGTGCGAGAGCGGTGCAGCAATTGTTGGATTTTTTGAAGGCTGTTTAATTATATGATAGTATTTTAGCAACAATTTTTGATGTATCTAATGTAGGATACACCCGAGATTTTCGTAGAGACGTTGCAGTGCTACGTTTTGGCATTAATTTATTTTTCAAGTTTTTTGACCATAAATAAGACGTTACACTGTAACGTCTCTACGAAAATCTCGAAATTATCTTACATTAAAATTATTACAAGTTTGGTCAGCAATTCCGATTAGGACTAAAAGGCATAAGTACATTGATTTTTACATTCCGCAGGGCGATTGAAATCACCCACTATTGATGGGTTTTCGTAGTAAATATCAATAGCGAGCGATTTCAATTGCCCTTCCGATGCCGCCACCATGTTTATATGCGGAATTGCTAAAGTTTGATCAGCAATTCCGCATATGGACATTATGGTGACATCGGAAGG
>JAYTON010000348.1:0-3116 GCA_043747725.1 Saprospiraceae bacterium | reverse complement strand
GCTTTCGCACAATCGCCTCCATCATGAGTGGTTCGGGGAAGCTGATATAGTGATAAATGCACCGCCCTTTGAAGGCAGTCGGCAACTCCTGCTCCCGATTGCTTGTGATGACAATCGCGGGCATATTCGCTTCGCTGACCTCTATCACCTTGCCAGATTCGGGCATCACAAATTGGCGGTGGCTGAGTGCAAACAGCAAATCATTAGGGAATTCCCTTGGAGCTTTATCAATTTCATCAATCAACAATACTGAATGGGGCTGGCTATAAGCCTTCGCACCCGCACCCATCAAGACATAATCTTCCAAATTTTCAGTACTTCTGCCGCCACTACTGAGGGGGTCTAAACCTCGCTCTGTCCGTTGTGCATTCAGCACTTCCACCTGCGAATCACGGAGATATTTCACATGGTCAAACTTGGCGACGAATTGCTCCACGTTGCTTTTTGAGCCGACGGGATAAACGAAAAGGTCGAGATTCAAGTCATGAGCAAATTGAATTGGTAATTCCGTTTTGCCTGTGCCGGGTTCGCCTTCTATCAAAAGCGGCATGCCTAATACGCGCGCCATGTGAAAGGCTTGGGCTAATTCGGGGTCGCATATATAGTGCTCTGAGCCTGTCCAAAGGGTTGTTAGTGCCACAATTATTTATATTTTTAAATGAAATTAGAAATCGGCTCAAAATAGGGATTTATTACCAATTCGGATTCCTTCTAACATACTTATTATCATCAAAGCTAACGATATAAGTTGAGGGGAAATATGTGCTTTTTTGATAATAATCTGTCGTAATAATTTGCGCGCCAGAGGCTTTAGCAGCTTCAAACTGCGTGTAATCATTTTTCCGCGCTTGCTTGGTTTCAGCATCTGCTCGTGTCCTGACGATATAGCCTTTTTTAATGTATTCTGCTATCTTTTGACCATCTTTCAAGGGATTGTTGATGATTAATATAGCGGCTTCGGGCGTCTCAGGCTCTGCATTCACGAACATCACTCTGCCTTTTAAAGAAGGATGATTTTGAATAAAAGCAGCTCTTTTATCATCCACTTCATCGACTATGAAAATAAATTTACCGCGGGCATTTTTCAGTTTGGGCCAATTAAAATGTAAAACAGCCTCTTCTACTGAGGGGTATTGACCTTGAATTTGAGCAGGAGTAATGAGTTTATCAACGCCCAAATAGGTCTTGATTTCATCTTCCAAAAGGTCGAAAGTATGGGCAGTAAATGCTTCGGGTATTGTAAAATCTGGGTTCCTACTGACATCATCTTTGGCATTCATGGTGATAAAAATCGGCTCGTGGGTAGGGTGGGCATTCGACCAATTTTTAAGGGCTGTTAAATTATCTTTGAAGAGTAAATAATGGCTTCTAAAGTCAACGTCTTGCATGTGAAAAACCTTAAATCCGACTTCCGCCATTTTATTTTGAGGGTCAAAAGGTGGTTGGTTTTTGACCATTTTTAAGCCCAAAGGATGGGCGTATTTACCGCCTAAAGTATCGGAATATACATCCAATTCAAGATTGCGCAAGCCTAAATCCAATTGTTGAGTCAATTCAATATGGCTGTATTCCAAACCGCTCATATTATGCGTATCTTTTTGGGTGATGTAACGAAAGAGGTTCGTATCAATCCCAATTTTATAACTGTTGTGCGAGCCGATGAGTTGAATTTGATTGATGGGTAGATCATCTAAGTTGCTTTGGCAACCTACAAATGAGTAAATGATAAGCGGAATGGTAAGCCAATTTTTCATCTCTTTAGATATTTAAATGTTGTAAAAACTAAACAAAATATCATTGCGAGCAGAGCGCGGCAAATGAGGGGATCCTTAAATCAAATCATCCAATATACCCATCATACCTGTCCATCCTGTTTGATGACTGGCACCGAGTCCCTTGCCCGTTTCAGCATGAAAATATTCGTAAAATAAAATCAGATTTTGGAAATCAGTCTTTTCAGCATATTCCATCCTGCCATCGTTGAGAGGGCGATGATTGTTTTCGTCTTTTCTGAAAATGCGCCAAAGCCGTTCGGAGAGTTCGTCGGCAACCATTTTTAAAGTGAGCATATTGCCTGAGCGAGTCGGAAATTCGACTTTAAAATCATCGCCATAATAGAAATGATAGCGTCTCAAGGCATCAATCACGAGCATATTCATAGGTATCCAAATCGGTCCGCGCCAATTGGAGTTGCCGCCGAAAAGACCGCTATCGCTTTCGCCAGGCACGTACTTCATACCAAACCACTCATTATTTACTTGAACGGCATAGCCAAATTCATGCTTTTTTGAAACCGAACGGATGCCGAAAGGGGAAAGCATTTCATTTCCATCGCCCAATATTTCCATTAATTGAGCCAACCTTTCTTTACTCGAAAGAGCGAGCAGCCAACCGTTTTTAGCTTTCATATTTTCCAAAATCATGAGTTCATTGGGCGGGTTTTCTCTATTGAGAAATTGCCGGACTTGCTTTTGAAATTTGGGGAGTTTCTCTAATGTTCCTTCCTCCAAAGGCAAGGCAGCTAAAAAAGGCAAAATGCCTACAAGAGAATGTATTTTCAAAGGGAAACACTGTCCATCTGGCAACACCAACACATCATAATAAAAACCTCTATCGTCGCTGAGTGCGCATAAAGCCGTAGAAATATCTTCAAAATCAGTAAAAAAACGGATGCAATGCGTCTCACATTCTTTATCGGAAAGAGCTAATTCAGTAGAGATTCGGAGCATATACAAGCAGAAAAAGGCCATCCAAGCCGTTCCATCCGCTTGTTCGAGCGTCCCGCCAAAGGGCACACCTGCACTGCGGTCGAAGACGCTAATATTATCCAAGCCGAGGAAACCACCTTCAAAAAGATTGTCTTGATTAGTGTCTTTTTTGGATTGCCAAAATTCGTAATAGGGGAGTAACTTATGAAAAATTTCTTTCAAAAAGTCTTTTGATTGAGAGCCATTGGCGCGGTATATTTTCCAAGCCGCCCAGGCTTGAACGGGTGGATTGGTATCATCGAAACGCCATTCGTAAGCGGGCAAATCACCGTTAGGAGATTGATAGCGTTTATTAAACAAAAGCAATAATTGATTTTCTGCTAAAACAGGGTCAATGGTAGCTACCGC
>JAYTON010000347.1:0-11011 GCA_043747725.1 Saprospiraceae bacterium | reverse complement strand
ATACTTAAACTGTTTTAACGCCTAAAACCCCCTTTTTGCTGTGGCATCATCGGCATTTTACCTGTAGAAAACTGGTGCATCATTTTACTCATCTGCTCAAACTGCTTGACAAATTGATTGATGTCGTCAATTGTTTTGCCTGCCCCTCGCGCGATGCGTTTTTTACGGCTGAGGTTCATCAGTTCAGGATTAGCCCGTTCTTTCGGCGTCATGGATTGGATGATACATTCGATTTTGGTATAAGCTGAATTATCAATATCCACATCTTTCATGGCTTTACCCAAGCCTGGAATCATGTTGAGCAATGATTTTATATCGCCCATTTTCTTGATTTGCTCCATTTGGCTGATAAAATCGTTGTAATCAAACTTATTTTTCTTGATTTTAGCCTCAATGCGTTTCGCTTCTACTTCGTCGAATTGCTCCTGTGCTCGCTCCACGAGCGACACAATATCACCCATCCCGAGTATGCGTTGCGCCATTCGTTCAGGATAAAAAACATCGAGCGTATCAAGTTTTTCACCCATCGAAACGAATTTGATAGGCTTTCCGACGGTATATTTTATCGAAAGTGCCGCACCACCCCGGGTATCTCCATCTAATTTTGTCAAAACAACGCCATCAAAATTTAAGCGGTCGTTGAAGGCTTTAGCTGTATTTACTGCGTCTTGACCTGTCATGGAGTCCACGACAAAGAGCGTTTCGTTAGGTGAAATAGCGTCTCTGACCTTCGTGATTTCGGTCATCATCTCTTCATCCACCGCCAAACGACCTGCTGTATCTACAATTACCACATCACAGTTTTGCTTTTTCGCTTCAACAATAGCATTTAAAGCAATTTGGACAGGGTTTTTATTATCAATTTCTTTATAAATCGGCACTCCCACTTGCTCGGCTAAGACCGTCAACTGGTCAATCGCCGCCGGACGATACACATCACACGCTACCACCATCGGTCGTTTGCCGCGTTTGGTCTTCAAATAATGAGCCATTTTGCCCGTAAAAGTCGTCTTGCCAGAGCCTTGCAATCCTGCAACTAGGATGACTGAGGGGTTACCTTTGAGGTTGATGCCCGCCGTTTGACCGCCCATGAGTTGGGTCAATTCATCGTTCACGATTTTAATCATCAACTCACCGGGGCGCACGTTTTTCAAGACGTTTTCAGTACCCAAAGCGCGGTCCTTGATTTTATCCGTAAATTCTTTTGCGATTTTATAGTTCACATCCGCTTCTACGAGGGCGCGGCGGATGTCTTTGATGGCTTGCGCGATGTTGAGTTCCGTCAGTTTGTTCTCACCTTTTATTAATTTAAAGGCGGAGTCGAGTCGTTCATTTAAACTTTCAAACATATTAAATGCGTTTTATTTTTTTAAATTAAAAAGGAATTATCTTAAACACTTTCCAAAATAGTGTGCAAAGATAATTTCATTTTTAAAAAAATGGGAAATACTATTTTACTAATTTCGTTGGCGTTTGGGAACTAAGTTTAGCAAACTTTAATCAATCACGGTTTATGACAAATAAACGTTAGATATGTAAATTTTATCAAAGCATAAATTCAAGCATGAAAAATAATCTATTCCTTTACTCTAATAAAATTCTTAATTTGAAATTTTATACCCTATTCTTAATCGCTTTTTTCTTTTTTTTCTCAGAAAACCTGTTGGCTCAACTATCAGGTCGGATTACCGATGCGAAAGGCGAGTCATTGCCTTTTGCCAACGTTTATATCGAAGGCACTACGCGGGGTACCTCTGCCAATACTGAGGGGTATTACTCCTTGGATTTGAAAAATGGCAGCTACCGCCTTGTTTTTCAATATATTGGGTATATAAAAAAAATTGAATCCGTTAATTTTAATGGTAAAATGACATTGGATATTAAACTCGAAAACTCTAATATGCAGTTGTCCGAATTCGTTGTGAAATCCAATGCTGAAGACCCAGCTTACCCCATCATTCGCAAAGCCATTGAGATGCGAACAACTTTTCGTGATCAAGTACCCACCTACGCCTGCGATGTATATATAAAAGGTGTGCAAAAAATAGTAGATGCACCTCTAAAATTTTTAGGGCGCGACCTCGGCGATATGGGGGGCTCACTTGATACAACTACACGCTCAGGCATCGTGTATCTTTCCGAAACAATTTCCAAGCTTTTTGTAAATGGTAAAAATATGAAAGAGGAGCTCGTTTCCTCAAAAGTGAGTGGCAATGACAATGGATTTGGCTTCAATCGAGCAACGCTTTTTGATTTCAGTTTTTATGAAAATTATATCCAAATTGCGCGTCAAATTCTTTCGCCGATTGCGGATAATGCCCTGTTTTATTATAAATACCGTTTGATAGGCACTATCAAAGATAAGAAAGGGAACGACGTGTATAAAATAGAAGTGATACCCAAACGCAAAGAAGACCCTACCTTCGCCGGCTTTATATATATCGTTGATAATCAATGGAATATATACTCTACTGATTTGTATGTGACCGGTAAAAGCATTCAGCAGCCCGTTTTGGACTCGCTTTATCTACGCCAATCTTTCGTGCCTGTGGATAAGAATTGGCGGTTGTTTTCTCAAAATGTATCGTTTAGATTAGGCATTTTGGGACTCAAAATTAAAGGTGATTTTACAGGGGTTTACAGTAATTATAATTTGACCCCTCAGTATGAAAAAGGTTTTTTCAATAATGAAATATTCAAAGCATCCAAAGGGAAAGATGATAACTCCTTGAGCAAATGGGATACTTTGCGCCCTATTCCACTCACGCTTGAGGAGGGTAAAGATTATATAAAAAAAGACTCGATTCAGACTATTCGCCAATCCAAACCATATCAAGATTCGGTATCGAGGCATCAAAATAAACTTCGTACTATGAATTTATTTACTGGCTATACTCACAACGATTTTTGGAATCGGCGATCATTTTCAGTGGCGTCGCCGCTGACGACTTTTTCATTCAATGCCGTGCAAGGTGGTAATATCAATTTATTGATGACTTATAATAAAAGATATGGCGAGCGGTTTCAACCTTATAAAAAATCATTTTCGCTGACCCCCTCAGTATCTTATGGTTTTGCAGAGAAAAAACTACGCGCTAATATCGTTGGTACTTATTTATTTAACCGATTTAATTATGCACAATTAACAATTGAAGGAGGTCAAAATGTTGCGCAATTCAATGACCAAAACCCAGTTTCACATTTGGCTGCTGACCTTAACTCCTTGTATTTTAAAAAGCATATTTATTATATTTACGATAAAACTTATGCAAAAGTCGGTTATAGTCAAGAACTTATGAATGGTTTAACCTTGAACGGTAGTTTTGAATCAGCGCATCGGACACCCCTCAGTATCAACACTCAATTTAGCCTTAAAAAGAAAAATGCCATTTATAATAGCAATACACCGTTTAATGAAAATCAACCTTTGGGTATCATTTGGAATAAAAACGAAGATACCCATATTGCCACACTTGGCTTGACTTGGACACCTAACCAAAAATATTTGACATATCCCAATTTTAAAAGCATTGAAGAATCTGAGTATCCCACTTTTTCATTTCGGTTTCAAAAAGCTATACCCCTCAGTAAAAATGCAGTAGATTTTTCAAAGTGGCATTTGAAAATATCAAAAGATGCTTTCACGATGGGCTTGATGGGCTATTCTGAAATCAGTGCCGAATTTGGGTCATTTTTAAGAAAAAGAAATGTACATTTTATTGATTATCAACACTTTAACGACAGTGAAATTCTATTATCATCGCCTCTTAACTATATGAAAGGTTTTGTCCAATTGCCTTACTATCAATATTCTACACCCAACGGCTATCTTATGGCGCATTGGCAGCACCATTTTGAAGGCTACTTTTTAGATAAAATTCCTCTTATTCGCAAATTGGGCTTTAAAGAAGTTTTTCGTGCTGCTTACTTAGAAACTGAGGATTTGCATTATTATACTGAATTTGGCTTTGGCATTGACAATATCGGTTGGAGTATTTTCCGATTTGTAAGGGTGGATTTGAGCTGGCAGGTAAAAGATGGGATTTTGAATAGTCAACCTAAGTTTTTGATTGGTCTTAAACTTTTGAATTGATTTTACCACTATATTTTTAACCACTATATTTTTTTTGACACAATAGGGCACATAGAATACATAGAAAAGACTATGTGATGTCCTATTGTGTCAAAAAAAAATATGGTTAAACCCCCTTCTTAATCGCCACTCGGTTCGTATTTTGTTAATACCTATGACTGAATTTGGTTATGATCTTTTTACTACCTTTTCTATTTATCAACGAATCATTATTAACCAATTATTTTTTATGCATTATTTAGCTGTTTACCATGAAAAAAAATTTCACTATCGCCTCAATCATCGTTCTTTTTTTACTTATCCTGTCGGGCACAACCCCCTCAGTCAAACATGCTTCGCAAAGCAATGTGAAGGCATTATTGCCTATAAATTTTAAAGAAAAACTTTCCGAGTATGGTTTTTTTGAAGGAAAAATCAGCGACCAAAAACCGACTGCAAAAGTCATGCCTTATGCCCTCAACGCTGCCCTGTTTTCGGATTATGCTTATAAGCTGAGGCTTGTTCAACTGCCTGATAATCAATCAGTTATGTATAATGAGGATTCGGTTTTTCAGTTTCCAAAAGGGACTGCCATTATTAAAACATTTTATTATAAAAATGATGAACGCAATGATAAAAAAGGGCGGCGGCTCGTCGAAACTCGCGTGTTGCTGAACGATGAAATTAAAGGCTGGGTGGCTCTCCCATATATTTGGAATGAGGAGCAAACAGACGCATTTTTGGAAGTAGCAGGTGGCAATACGACCGTGAATTGGCGCGATGAAAAAGGAGCAAAAAAGACGTTGGATTACACTGTTCCGAACATGAATCAATGCAAAGGCTGCCATGAACGGAATGGGATGATGACGCCAATCGGACCATCAGCAAGGCAATTGAATGGTGATTTTCAATATGCAGATAGTATTGATAATCAGTTAATTAGGTGGAAAAAGGCTGCTATACTGAGGGGGATACCTGATGACTTAAAAGATGTGCTGCAACTGCCGAATTATGAAAATACCGCTGCTAGTCTTGATTCAAGAGCCAAAGCATATTTGGATATAAATTGCGCCCATTGCCACAATCGGCAAGGTCCCGCGCAAACGTCGGGCTTGTTTTTGGATTGGAAAACGACTGATAGCACGGCATATGGATTTTACAAAACGCCAGTGGCAGCAGGGCGCGGTTCAGGCAATTTGCTATTCGATATTGTACCTGGCAAGCCTCATGAAAGCATCCTCGTGTACCGTATGGAGTCGCTCGATCCGGGCGTGATGATGCCCGAAATGAGCCGCCGACTCCAACATACTGAGGGGGTGCGTTTGATTAAAGAATGGATAAAATCGATGAAAAGTGAAAAGTAATGATAATAAAAAGTTTATAGTGAAAAGTGAAAAGTTGACAATTTTTCACTTTTCACTATAAACTTTTTATTATCTTATGTTTGTTGGAACGAATATTATATTTAATTATTAAATATTGAAAAATATGTTTTTATCAAAATTAAAATTTGTTTTTATCAAATTAATTAAATAAAAATTTTAAAAAAAACTTGCTTTTTAAATTTAAGCCTTCTACATTTGTTCCACGAAAGAAGTTAATATTGAAATAAAACATACGATGAGAACCCTATAGCCTAACGTTTTTTGATTTCCCTTATTGAGGTCTCATAATAATTTATCCTTAGCGTAATTAGCTGTTGCTGTATCTTGTGATGCAGGCAAAGTTTTTAAGTATGCTCCTTATTCAGAACAAAGCTTTGTTGAATATTTTTTTAATCTAAATTCTTTAACTAATTAAAACAAAAAAGTACTATGAAAAATTCTAAAGTTCAATTGACAGACCTTAAAGAAAGCAACATGAATCAATTGGTTGCTTCCGAAATGTTTATGATTTGCGGCGGCGGCGGTTGTAAAGGCGGCGGATACGGCGGCGGCGGTAAGAGCAACAAAGGCGGTAAAGGTAAGAGCAACAAAGGTGGTGGTGGTAAGAGTAACAAAGGTGGTGGTGGATATGGTGGCGGCTGGTATCCAGGCTGCGGTTGGTAAAATTGGTTTGTAACTTATCTAAGGCTTCCGGTGTATAAAATTCCTACATCGGAAGCCTTTTAATTCGCACAGTCATTTTTGTTATATCGTAATTTTGGTATTTTTTAAACTACTAATTTTACCGATACTCAGTATTTTGGTAAGAAAATAGTGTAGCGAATGATTGCTATTTTTCATAAATAATTGAAATTTAACACTTTACGAAAAGTATAAAATATTTATTTGTAGACTTTGTTCCTTTAATTATAATTTGGTATAAAATAAATTATTAAAAAAAAAATTAACTTTTAGGGGTTGCTATATTCAATTAAACCTTCTACTTTTGTTTCATAAATAAAAAACAATCGTATATTTTTAAAAACATTATGGCTTAATACTCCCCTTCTTTTTAATTTTTATCTGATTGCAATTTCAACAATTTATTATAATCCATTTTATTAATTATTTAAACAAAGTACTATGAAAAACTCTAAAGTTACGTTAGCAGATTTGAAAGAGAGCAATATCAATCAATTGGTTGATGCTCAGATGTTCATGATTCGCGGCGGCGGCGGCTGTAAAAGCAAAAGCGGCAAAGGCAGCAAGAAAAAATCACACAAAAGCAAGAAAAGCAACAAAAGCAACAAAGGTTGTGGCTGTGGTTGGTAAGCGAGATTGAAACACACTAAAAACTTCCGGCGTATAACTTTACACCGGAAGTTTTTTAATTTTGGAAAAAATGAGAAGAACGAAATACGTTTTACATCCTTTTTTAGAATTTATTGAATCCCATGAAATTGAATCATTGGATACTAATTTCGCCTTTAACGACGATATTTTTCAAAAAATCAAGCAAAAAGAGCTATTTGTATTGAGCAATAAAAGGCGTGATGCTGTATTTTTTATCAATCCGAGTATCAAAATTTTCTTAGAGGCGTTTCAGTCCCCTCAGTATTTAAGCGCTGTTTTGACGTCTTTTGCTGCTTTGGTAGAGGCTTCTGTTGAAGTAACCGAGCCGATTGTGCAGTCTTTTTTTAATGATATGCGCGATAGAGGTGTTTTGGTTACGAATATTTTAGCGAACAAAGCTCATAAAATTCAAGAAAGTGAAGGCTTCAAATCAGGCAATATTTTTGAAAACTATACAATTATCAGCCCCCTCAGTATCAACCGGTTTTTACACGTTTATTTGGTTGAAAAAAATGGTGAAAAGGTCGTTTTGAAAATACTTGTGTTGCCTGATGAAATGCCTGAAAAAGGTAAAAATTACTATAAACGGTTTTTTAATCAAGAGTTTGAATTGATAAAAGAAGTAGGTCATCATGAGATGATCTGTCGATTAATAGATTGGAATACTGAAAAAAACTTTGCTGTTTTGGAATATATTGAAGGAAAGAGTCTTCGCAAACTGTCTGAAAATATAGAATTGACTTTATCTCAACGCTTAGATATTTTCAATCAAGTTTTGAAAAGCGTGGCTATTTTGCATGATAAAAAAATATTGCATGGCGATATTCACGCGAGCAATTTTTTAATTAAAAGCAATTTATCAGTTAAGTTAATTGACTTTGACTTGGCAAATCGAGAGCATTTAAAACGTCATGAAATTTTGCACGAGGGCGGTGTACATGAATATATCGCTCCCGAAAAAATTGATAATAATGCTTTTGACATGGTGAACGAACGGTCTGATTATCGCTCGGAGGTTTATCAATTGGGTGTGATTTTTTATATTTTATTATTCAGAAAATTGCCTTTCAGAGCCTTAACATGGCATGAATTGGCTCTGAAAATTCTAAATGAAGAACCCAATTATAACATCGAAAAAGGTGGAGGAAATGTAGCAGAAATGCCCATAAATGAAGATATTCCAAGCATAATTATTGATTTTTTGAAAAAATGTCTTTCAAAAAATCCTAAAAACCGGTTTGAAAATGCCCTTGCTGCTTTAAAAAATTGGGAGAGCGAAATCCTTGTTGAAGTCTCTTGAATTCTCTTAAAGCAGGCTTTTTTAGATTAAATAAATTCTGACATATTATCATTCCACCCATAGCGTTTGAATTTTTCAAAATCTTTGAAAAACTTCATTCCTGCTTCAAATAAACTGAACACCCGCTCGAAACTCCAGACTTCTGTCCATGATTTGACATCGCCTTCAAACAGAAAGAGCTTGCGAATGCGCTCCATTTTGTTGATTTCGGATACGATGATAACCTTGCGTGCGCCGTGTTGTTTTGCTAATTTCAAAGCATCTTTATCTTTTTCAACCACACCGTGATGACAGACTTCAATGGCTAAATACAAATCCCCATTTTTATACCAAAGGCAATCTATCTGATATGGAAAATCGGGTAAGCCCAAAGGCACCCCCTCAGTAATAATGTCAAAACCCGACCATTCGCCGATGCGGCGCAGCATATCCACCGTAGCGGAATGGAGGGAATCGGCTCTTAAATTGCCTTCATCAGCGAGTTGCACATATTTTTCTTCAAGCGTTTTGACTTCAATGAGAGAATTAAATCGGGTAGGTGGGAGCGGATAGAGAGTTTTGGATTCCGAAATCAGGAAATCATAACGATTCAGATAATCTGTAATATCGTATTGTCCAAAAAAACGGAGAAACCAAACACCGTTGCGCAGTTTGATATTGGGTTTGAATTCTTTAAAATCTCCGCCCGCAGTAAATATATCATTGAATATCTCCATAATAAGTGATAGTGGCACTATGAAAGCGCGCTCGGTGCTTTCACATATAAAGAGCTGGAAAAAATGGCGGTGGTGATTGTAAAAAAAATCGTAATTATCTTTGTTGAATTTAAAGACGTATTCGCGGCGATAATTGAGATGCGCATAATCGAGAGAAATGCCAATTTCATCATTCAATAAAAAGTATTGCTCACCCCAATCGGGCTTCGGCGCAACGTTGAATCCAAGCGATTCGATGCGTTCGAGAATTTGCTGCCGAATAATGGAGCGCTCTTTTTCTTGTTTGACCTGTGGCATGAAGGCGAAGATAATGACTCATTTGAATAAATTTTAAATAATATGACATATTCTCGCCAGCTCGACTAAAGCAGTTGTGTCTTTTACACTGAACTTGTCAATCATATTTTGACGATGGTTGTTGACGGTATTACGGCTGATAAATAGGATTTCTGCAATATTATCGGTATATTTTCCTTGAGCAATGAGTTGTAATATTTCCATTTCTCTATTGGATATGATGTCATTTTGAATAGATACTTTTTTTTGATTGCTATGATAAACATAGGCATATTGATGTTGATCGCCATAAATAATCCGAAACCAATATGAATCACCTTTCATAAAATGAGTCACATCCTGAATGGTTGAAATTACCCTCAGTGGTGCTTTTTTGTTGTCAGGTTCAATAAAATACTGTTGAATCAAAAGTCTGATAGTTCCTTTTTTAGCATGGTTGAACTTTAGTCCGCAACAAGTGGCTAATATATTGCTTTCTTTATTCGATTCTTTATTTGATTCTAAATTTTTAAACACTACTTCCATACACTTTGAAGTAGTCAATGGAAAGTCAGAATGAGAAAAATCTAAGCAACTGAATAAAAGTTTAGAGCCTTTCGACAGATATTCTTCTTTAGAAAAACCAAGTACTTCTTGTACATTCTCAGTAATATATTCAGGAATAAACTCACTATAGTTGTAAATAGCGATTGTTGAACGAGTTGTATCAGCAATATCAAGTATCGGAAATTTTTTTAGAAAATCAGGGTCAAAAGAGTCAAATTGAGCATTTATATCAGTCAAAGAATTCCAAAGAGCTTTTGTTTGATTAAATATTCTTTCAGTTATCGGATTTATTTTGTTAATCATAAGTGTATTATGAAGTTTTTATTTAGCTATTGTCTTCTTTAAAAATGTAAACTAAAATTCATCAATTTTTTTAAATTTCGGGGCGCAAAGTTAATCCGACATATTCGATTAACTTTCGAAAAATGAATTTATGGCTGTAATATGACAATTATACTATATTAATTTAGTCAATTTAGCTAATTGGATGAGAGCAGTAGTATCCTTAGCCCCCAATTTATTGAGCATATTTTGACGATGATTGTTAATAGTGATTTTACTGATGAAAAGTGCTTTAGCGATTTCGTCAGTTTCTTTACCATCTAATAAATATTTCAATATTTCTTTTTCTCGGGTGGAAAGTATATCATTCTTTGAAGTTTCATTGGTATCACTTCTGTAAGTCATATAATAAGTGCGTTTTGAGCTTTTATATACTCCCCTAAACCAATAGAAATCTCCTTTCATTAAATTTGAAATGTCTTGAAACGTGGATAAACATCTCATAGGCTGGTTTAATTCATTTGTTTCAAATACAGTATTTTTCCAAAGTAGCTGAATTCTACCTTTTTGGCTGTGATTATATTTAAGTCCACAATATGAAAACATAAAATTCAATATATCTTTTTCATTTTTTATATTTTCCACCAGTTCCTTAATCTGTAAACTATTGACCAAAATACCTTTGGCATGTTCATCGTCAATAGAGCTAAGTAATAGTTGGGTACTTTTTTCCAAATCGGTTTCATGCTGAAATCCAAATACTTCTAAAGTATTACGCGTACAATATTCTTTTTTAAAGTCTATGTAGTTAAAAATAGAAAAATAGATGCGGCTATTTTGGGCAAACTTTAATAATGTCAATTTTTCTAAAAAATTGTCAATATTTTTTGGAGGAGATTCACCATATTGAATCACATCCTGCCAAAATGTTTTGAGCTCTGCTAATAAATTAGATGACATAGATTTTAAAATATTATATTATTTCTAAGTACATGACAAAAAAGGCAAAGTCAATTTACGGATGCATACTTCAAAGGCATTTAACAGAGCCTGGGCTAATATTTCTAATCCGTAAGCAAAA
>JAYTON010000346.1:0-4966 GCA_043747725.1 Saprospiraceae bacterium | reverse complement strand
AGGTCCTATTCCTTTCACTTTGCTAAAAGCCACTTCGTTTTCCGATAAAATAGCCGCACGCGCTTCGTCTGCACTCATGCCCGATAAAAGAATTTGAGCTGTAGCTGGACCCACTCCCGAAACCGAAATCAGTTGTGTAAAAAGCGTCCGCTCAGTCTCTTCAGCAAAACCGAAGAGCACATGCGCATCTTCGCGTATCTGCAAATACGTCAATAAAATCACTTTTTCCGACGATTCAATTTTAGCGTACGTATTTAAGCTGATATTGATGCGATAACCTACGCCTCCAGCCGTTTCAACGACAACAAAAGTTGGATTTTTAAATGCAATGTTACCTTTTATATAATCTATCATGGCTTTACATGGATAATGAGTAATGGCTAATAATGGGCAATTTTTTTTCGCGGCGAAAGTACGAAATTTTGTAAAAACGCCACAAAATTCAAACAACACATTAGTTTTGTCTAAAAATCAATTTCAACCTTGTATTAATGACCGTACCACCTATCATTTTTGAACTTATTCGCTGGCTCACCATGTTTCTGATGGTAGGTGGCATCTTATCGGGTGGCATCTTAGGTCTTCTTTTTCTCCTTCGGAAAAGCGATAATTATTGGCAAAATATACTTTTCAGCTTGCTTTTAATCAGTTTTTCAACAACTTTATTAGATAAATTTCTGAATTATTCTTTCGTTGCCCAACGCCATGCAAGTTTGGCTACGCTCCCACTTTATATGTCGTTTGCTTTCGGACCGCTTTTATTTTTTTATGTTAAAAGTCGTTTATATCCGCATCTTTTCAAAATGAACCGCCGTGATTTCAAACATTTCGTATTGCCAACGGTTCAATTCACTTTGCTTTCATGGGTCGCTATTCAAAATGCAACCGTCAAATCAGAGTTTCAAACGCATTTTTTCAGTCCTTTTTATGGCAATTTTGAGAAAGCAGTCTTTATCACGCATTTTTTTCTCTATCTATATTTTTCATACCGTTTTATTTTACATGAAAAACAGCCTTTAACCCTAACAGTTTTGGCTCAAAATAATAAAACTTTAGCGGTTAAAAAATCAAGTTTAAGGCGGCAAATTTTAGTCGTCGGCTGGCTCAAAAGGATGGTTAAAGTCTTGTTCATTCTCTTTTGGGTACATGCTTTTTTTATCTTAACAGATTATTTCAGTTTCAAACTGCTCGATATTAACCTTCAGACAAAAGCTTTATTCTCAGCGTTTTATGAATTATCTTTTGAAGCCATGCTTTTCTGGCTGTGCCTCAATGCATATTTCGCTTGGCGGCGGGGATTGTGAAAATTCCAATCAATTTAGAGTGGTACACCCCTTCAGTATTTGACTCATTTTTAAAAAAATTTATAGACGAATTGGATTTTTTATAATAAAATCAAGATATTCGTTATAGAATTTAAAACTTAGAACGCATAATACCGTTTACGCAATCAAATTTATAGTAATGCCTATCCAACGCCGTTTTAGGACCATATTGACCGCGCGACTACTTTTAGAGTATCGTGAACACACCTTGTACCTCTCTCAAACAAAGAGCAATGGAGAGAGTTTTACATTGCCCGGCGGCAAAATCGAAGGCGAAGAATATGCTAAAGAAGCTCTTATTCGAGAAGCTTTTGAAGAAGCAGGCATTATTTTGAGTAAAAAATCGCTGCATCTTGCCCATGTCGTTTATAAAAAATTACACAGTACCACTGAAATTATTTTCTTCTTCCGCGCTGCTGTATGGAAAGGTGAACTAAAGGTCAATGAGCCTGATAAATTTAAAGATACCGTTTGGTTGCCGAATGATGAACCACCCAAACGCCTACCCGCTGTCATCAAATCAGCGATGGATAAAATTGCAAAAGGCAAAATATTTTCTCAATTTCCAAGTGTGAAAGTAAAAGAAAAACCAAAGGAAAAGATGAAAGAAAAACCAAAGGAGAAAAAGAAAGTAAAAGTACCACCATCTGTAAAAGCAGAGAAACTAAAATCCAAAAATAAAGTTAAAACAAAGGAGAAAACCAAAAAAGGTAAGGTTGAAAAAATACCAGAAGAAGCCACTTTTGAAATTTAGAATTATATCTAACTCTTGTATTTTCAACTAATTATACTTTAATTTAAATTTTAATAAAATAAAAAAAGTCACTGCAAATGCGTTGCAATGACTGTTTTTTATCTAAAATACTGAGAGGGTATCTCCCCTTCATCACTCAAAATTTTATTTCATCTTTGGGCGTGGACGCTTCCCTCCCGGTATATAACCACCTCTAAAACCTGGTCGCATCATCGTATTAGCTTGCCCTCGTTGTTTGATGGCTTTATCAAATTCTTTAATCTGTTCTTTCAACATTGGCTCAGTCACTTTGAGGTCTTTTATCTGGCGATAATAGGTCTCAGCACTGTTCCAATTATTTTTCATCGCTCTAAAATTGGCGAGCGAAAGCAGCACCATAGCCTTTTCATTATCCGTTGGCAAACCAATTTTTTGAGCAGTTGTCAAGTATTCTTCAGCCAGCTCATAATCTTTTTCATTGCCTGCAATGGTGCCTTTGAGCATGTAAAAATAGGCGCGGTTTGGCGTGTACAACCATTGCGGAAACAAAGTTAAATCCAAGCGTTTTTGAGCTGCTACCATATCGCCTGTTTGCAAAATCATAGCTGCCGATTGTACCGTTCCAAGCAAAATATAGCCAGCCAGCAATATCAAACCTGCTAAAATCAAGGGAAATGACCACCAAAATCCCCACACAAAGGACATCCCGACACCGCCCACAATCAGCAACGCCATCAAAGCAAAACGCAAATAAATATTGATTATAAACATCTTTTTTATTTTTAAATTACTGTAAATTCATCATTTATCATTCATAACTCATCATTCCTATCCGAAAAGTCTGCAAAGATAACTCACTTTTTCAAAACATCGCCCCGATTGAGTAAAATATAATTGCCTTGTACATCTATATACACCCCCTCAGTAAAAACGCGTTTGAAATGGTTTTGAAAAAACGATAACGCTTCTTTTTTATCATTTTTATGAAAAGCCAATTTATTGAATAGTAAAACACCGTTTTCAGTGAGCATATCTTTCAAATTATTGAGAAAATCGTCTTTCTCAAGCTCGGTCGGCACAGCATCATCCAAAAAAACATCCATACAAATCATGTCAAATTTTTCTTCACAAAAAACGGCATAGGTATAAGCATCTAAAATCTGAAACTCAATGCCCGACTTCAATTCCGGCAACACATACGTATTCGCTAACCGCAGCACTTCGGGATCAATCTCCACAGCGGTGTAATAATATTTTTTATGAAACATTTTTTCAAGCATCAAAGGAATGCTGCCCAAACCAAAACCGAGAATCAAAACGTTGTTGATAGGCAGTCTATCAATGTCGATTTGCTTAAAGGCTTTTGAAAAATTGTCGTACAAATCGCCATAACTATAAATGGCATTGGCAGTGCATAGCTGATATTGTCCATTTTTCAAAACGATGTTGAGAAAAGGGTTGTGCTCACTTTCTGATGTCTCAATCGGTATTTCTCTGATGTAGCTGAGCCACCGTTTCCATAAAGGTTGTTTCATTTATAATATTTTTGTAAAAAAAGTAAATCTTTGAATTAAAATTAAACTTTTAAAAACAATTTCAGTCAAAATACCAAAACCAGCCGGCGTGAAGGAAACCACAGACGATTATATTTTAAGTTTACTTTCTGAGCAAGCGACTTACGAGCGCGGATTTAGGCTCTTGATGCAGAAATATCAAGAATCGCTTTATCGCCATATTCGGCGAATGGTGATTGACCACGACGACGCCGATGATGTGATTCAGAATACTTTTATCAAAATTTTTCGCAATATAGAACGCTTTGAGGGAAAATCGCAGCTTTACACTTGGCTTTATCGCATAGCGACCAATGAGGCGATTACTTTTTTGAATAGCAAAAATAGGAAAGAAACTGATTCGCTGGACAATACAAACGCAGCATTCACTGCCAATAATTTGAAAGCCGATGTGTTTTTTGATGGCGATGAAATACAGTTAAAACTGCAACAAGCACTGGCAACTTTGCCCGATAAACAGAAGGCAGTTTTTAATTTGAGATATTACAATGAAATGCCTTATGAAGAAATGTCAACAGTTCTCGGCACATCGGTGGGAGCATTAAAAGCCTCTTATCACCATGCTGTTAAAAAAGTAGAAGCATTTTTTAAAGGCGTTGAAATTGATTGATTATTATGGTACTTACCTCCCTACCCCAAAGGGGGAGTCTAATCGAAGAGTGTTAAAAACGTTCATTTTTTAAACGAATTTAGCATTTTCTGTAAACGTTCCCCCTTTGGGGATTAGGGGGCTAAACTATAATCACATATTTATGCTTTAAAAATTTACAAATACGAAAAGAACATGAAAAAAGAATATGAAGATGAATTAAGGGAAATTTCCCCATTCTTAGCTGATTTGAAAAAAAGCAAAGAAGGCGAAGAACCCTTTAGAACACCCAAATTTTATTTCGATACACTGGCGAATAAAGTTATGGAAAAAGCAGTAGTCAAGCCTGTGATACCCCCTCAGTATTCAGTGCGTCCAAGCTTTATAGAGCTGGCTGAGAGGTGGGTAGCGTCTATCATGCAGCCGCGTTATGCGGTGAGATTTGCTACAGTAGCATTATTGGCAGTCGGTGGTTGGTTTTTTCTGCAAAAAAACCAACAAAAAGTTGATTCTTTTGCTTCAAATGAAGAAATCCATCAATACATTGCCGATAATATTGATGATTTTGATGACGCCTTACTCTTAGAACAGGGTATTTTGGCAGACTCCGATGTGCTCAATCCAGAGAGTTCTGTGAAAGGAAATATGGATAAAATCAACATCAGTGATGACGAAATTAAGCAATATTTGAAGGAGCATTTGGATGAAAAAGATTTGAAAGAACTGCAAAATGAACTATAAAACA
>JAYTON010000345.1:0-8420 GCA_043747725.1 Saprospiraceae bacterium | reverse complement strand
CTCAGTATTTGGCTATTTGAAGAAAAAATGGCCAAATACTGAGGGGGTATTTTTATTTTATTGAAAACCTTTGCGTTTAAAATTTCATTTAACAATCTTAAATTCTTCTCATTGTATTTAATTTTTTATCAAAAGAATTACTTTTGACGCTTTATTCATTTAACAAAGTAACATGGCAAAGCAGTTAAACCTCGTCAAATCCGCTGAATTAAAAGGCGCATCTTCCAAAGAACAAAAGCGTTTCAATGGCTATCTACAAAAAATAAAAAAAATAAAAGAGCAAATTGAACTCTCACGCGAACTGGCGATTGAGATGAGCCATTTGATGCACAATCAGGTCAAACCCGTAGAGGAAAAGATGCATCATGCTTGGAAAACGCTCATTATTGACTTGGATAGGAGCATGTTTGCTGACAAACTGACGTCTAAACAATACGATAAATACGAAGCTATCGTGTTTGAAGAAGCGGATAGCTACATGGCTAATTGCCCAATTGATGAAGAAGTGCAGGCTATTTTTGACAAATATAGCCCTGAAAGTTTTGACGACATAAAAACGCAAAGTGAAGAGCAAAACAAGGAGTTTTTAATTGAAATGTTGAGAAATCAAATGGGTATTGATCTTGACCCCGAAGATATTGAAGATGTAACCGACCCTTTCAACAATCCAAAAGTGTTTGAAAAACTGAGAGAAGCGCAGGAAAAACACAAAGCGCATACCGAAGAGCAAGCTCAAAAAAGAGCCGAATTTGAAGCCAATCGCCCTAAATCAGATAAGCAAATCCAAAAAGAAGAACGCCGCAAAGCTGCTGAATCCGCTATCAGCAAAACCACTAAGCAGATTTATATGGATTTGGTAAAAAATTTCCACCCTGATACGGAGCAAGATGAAACTAAAAGGCTGTGGAAAACGGAAATCATGCAGAAAATAACGCTGGCATACGGCGAAGATGATTATATACAACTCCTCGAATTGCAAATGACGCTGCTCGAAGACCGTGATAATGCCGTTGAAAAATTTGATGATAAGCAGTTGCGCTATTTTAATGATGCCTTAAAACAACAGGTAGATGAATTGGAAATGCAGCTTAATATGAACTCGCCCACTATGAATCCGATGTTTCCGGGTGCTGAATTATTCAGCCTTAATCGCGACCAAATGCTGCGAAATATCAATAAACAGGTCAAAAATTTTCAGCATAATTTGAAAGTTTACCGCAATAGTAGTGAGATTATCAAATCAGCGAGAGGCTTGAAAGAATACGTGAAACAGTATCAATTAGATGACGAAATGGATTTTGATATGGGTATGATGATAGAAATGATGCAGCATATGAAGTAATTTTACCCAAAAATTTCATTTAGCAATATTGTAATTTTGCATCTCCAATTTTCAGAAAATTTTGAAAGTAAAATATCTTTAAAAAATAAAAGATTTAACCCGTAAGTTAAATGCTTGAAAATCAATTATTTATGAACAAATTCAATCAACTGCAAAAACTCTTGCAAGACCACATTCTCGTTATTGATGGTGCTATGGGTTCTCTTATCCAACAATATAAACTGACTGAAAAGGATTTCAGAGGCGAGCGTTTCAAAGATTTTCATCGCGATATTCAAGGCAATAATGATATTCTGAGCATCACTCGACCTGATGTTATCAAAGCCATTCATAAAGCCTATTTGGATGCAGGGGCTGATATTATCGAAACCAATACCTTCAGCGGTACTTCAATCGCTCAAGCGGATTATGAATTGGAGTCGGCGGTGTATGATATTAATTTTGAATCGGCTAAAATTGCCCGAGAGGTAGCCGATGAATACACGGCTTTGAATCCCAATAAACCACGCTTTGTAGCAGGGGCAATCGGTCCCACGAATCGAACTTTATCGCTTTCGCCCGATGTGAATAACCCGGGCTATCGGGCTGTTACTTTCGATGAATTGGTGGATGCTTATTATGAGCAAATCACGGGTTTGGTGGATGGCGGTTCGGATATTTTTTTGATAGAAACCATTTTTGATACATTAAATGCTAAAGCCGCTATTTTTTCAATAGAAAAATATTATGTAGCACACCCCTCAGTAGAAAGGCTGCCAATCATGATTTCAGGCACTATTACCGACGCATCGGGCAGAACTTTAAGCGGTCAGACGGCTGAGGCATTCTATATTTCTATCAGTCATGCTTCTAATTTATTGACGGTCGGTTTAAATTGTGCTTTGGGTGCAGAGGAAATGCGTCCACATGTGGAGTCTTTATCAACTATTGCTACATGCTTCGTACATGCCTACCCGAATGCTGGTTTGCCCAATGAATTTGGTGAATACGACCAAAGCCCAGAGGAAATGCAGCAGTATATTCGGGATTTTGCACAATCAGGGTTTGTGAATATTATTGGTGGTTGTTGCGGTACCACGCCTGATCATATTCGCCTCATGGCAGAAGCTGTGAAGGGTATAAAACCTCGTAAAAGAGCTAAATCCACTGGTTTTTCAATGTATTCAGGCTTAGAACCCTTAATTGTTCGACCTGAAACCAATTTTTTAAATATTGGAGAAAGAACCAATGTTACAGGCAGTCGCGCCTTCGCCCGCTTGATCAAACAAGGCGATTTTACGGCAGCATTGGACGTGGCGCGTCAGCAAGTAGAAGGCGGCGCGCAGGTGATTGACATTAATATGGACGAAGGTCTATTGGATTCTGAAAAAGCGATGGTCACGTTTTTGAACCTCGTCATGGCAGAACCTGACATTGCGAAGTTGCCGATTATGATTGACTCGTCGAAATTTTCAGTGATTGAAGCGGGTTTGAAATGTGTGCAAGGCAAGTGCATCGTCAATTCTATTTCGATGAAAGAAGGCGAAGCTAAATTTATTGAACAAGCTAAAATCGTTCGCAGCTATGGAGCAGCGGCGGTTGTCATGGCTTTTGATGAAGACGGGCAAGCCGATACGACTGCACGCAAAGTAGATATTTGCGAAAGAGCCTATAAAATTTTAACAGAAAAAATCGGGTTTCCACCGCAAGACATCATTTTCGACCCTAATATTTTCGCCATTGCAACGGGTATTGAAGAACATAATGACTATGCCTTGTATTTTATCGAAGCGTGTAAGGGCATTAAAAAACGTTGCCCGGGTGCAAAGATTTCGGGCGGTGTCTCCAATGTATCGTTTTCGTTTCGAGGCAACGATAAAGTACGTGAGGCAATGCACTCCGTTTTCCTTTACCACGCCACCAAAGCGGGTATGGACATGGGCATCGTGAACGCAGGTATGATTGAAGTGTATGACGACATCCCTAAAGACCTTTTGAATTTGGTTGAAAACGTCATTTTCAATAAAAACTCAAATTCAACTGAAGAACTGACCAATTTTGCTGAAAAACTGAAAGATACCGGCGGTAAAGCGGTTCAAAAAGACTTGGCATGGCGAGAATTGACGCTTGAACAACGCATTACACATTCGCTCGTAAGGGGTATTGATGAATTCGTAGATGCCGATACGGAAGAAGCCTATCAAAAATATCCGACCCCCCTCAGTATTATTGAAGGTCCGTTGATGGATGGGATGAATGTCGTCGGTGATTTGTTTGGTTCGGGTAAAATGTTCCTGCCTCAGGTAGTAAAATCTGCTCGCGTCATGAAAAAAGCGGTAGCTTATTTGACGCCCTTTATTGAAGCTGAAAAGTTGAGAACAGGCAATACAACAAGCTCTTCAAAAGGTAAAATTTTGATGGCAACCGTGAAAGGCGATGTGCATGATATTGGAAAAAATATAGTGGGTGTGGTTCTCGGCTGTAATAATTTTGAAATTATTGACTTAGGCGTGATGGTGCCAGCCGATAAAATATTGCGAATTGCTCGCGAGGAAAATGTGGATATTATAGGACTTTCAGGCTTAATTACCCCCAGTTTGGACGAAATGGTGCACGTGGCTAAAGAAATGGAGCGTCAAAATATGCATATCCCCTTGCTGATTGGTGGGGCGACGACTTCAAAAACGCATACGGCAGTCAAAATAGAACCCAATTATACAAGGGGTTTAGCGCATCATGTGCTTGATGCCAGCCGTGCCGTAGCAGTAGCCAGTTCGCTTTTATCGGCTGATAAAAAAGTGAAAGCAGAATACATCGAAAGCATCCGTAAAGACTACGAACAGGTGCGGATACTGAGGGGTAATAGAAAATCCTCTAAAAAATATTTAACCCTCAAACAAGCGCGTCAAAACAAAACGCCTATTGATTGGGCTACTTTTGAACCTGTGAAACCGACGTTTCTCGGTATCAAAACTTTTGAAAACTATGATTTAGCAGAGTTGCGGCAATATATTGATTGGACGCCTTTTTTCCAAAGTTGGCAAATGGCAGGTAAATTCCCTGCTATTTTGACGGATGAAATAGTTGGCGTAGAAGCCACCAAGCTCTACAACGAAGCTCAAAATATGCTCGATAAAATCATTGCTGAAAAGTGGATTTCGGCACGAGCTGTTATTGGTTTTTGGGAAGCTAATTCTATCAATGATGATGATATTGAGTTAAAAAATGGTTTAAATACTGAGGGGGTAGTGCTCCACAATTTGCGTCAGCAAAATCAAAAAGCCCCCGGTCAACCCAATTATTGCCTTTCCGATTACATCGCACCTAAAGAAACGGGCAAAACGGATTATATCGGCGGCTTCGCCACCACAGCCGGTATTGGCATAGAAAAATGGGTAGAAAAATTTGAAAAAGAGCTCGACGATTTCAATGCCATCCTCTTGAAATCCCTGGCTGACCGCTTCGCCGAAGCCTTCGCCGAGCGCATGCATGAGCGCGTACGCAAGGAGTTTTGGGGCTATGACACATCCGAAAGCCTTGATACTGAGCAACTTATAGAAGAAGAATATAAAGGTATCCGCCCTGCCCCAGGCTACCCTGCTTGCCCCGACCACACCGAAAAAGCCACCCTTTGGCAGCTTTTGAAACCAGAGGAAAATGCGGGTATTACGCTCACTGAAAGCTTTGCGATGTACCCGACGGCAGCGGTATCAGGTTGGTATTTCGCCCATCCCGATTCCAAATACTTCGGCTTGGGTCAAATTTCTAAAGATCAGGTGGAGGATTATACTGAGCGCAAGGGGTTTGGTTTGGAGGAGACGGAGCGGTGGCTGGCTCCTGTTTTGAATTATGATGTGTAGAATTAAAATATTCAAATAGATCGAATTTTAAAAATAGAGTTGCCAATAGAGTACCTCTATTTTATTTTGCCTTCAAACCATATTCAAATTGCCTCCAATACTGAAGGATGCCAACAACCCTAACCCAAGCAAGGTATTATGCACTTTATAAAAATAAATGTTTAAAATATACCATTCTCTAAAATGCCGTTTGGTCGTGTATTTGCCAATTAATAATCATTGAATGAATCTATTAATTTTTAACTAATAAAAACTGATTTAAAATGAAAAAAGGCACTTTGAAATCCATCATCCTCCCGGTTATTGTTTTGGCTGTTGTTACAATGTTTATGTCATCTTGTCAAAAAGGATATGGCTGTCCAGGAGCATTCCACGCTAAAGTTCAAGGACGCAGATAAAAGTTGAGTACGGTTTTTTAAGACAGAAAATGGTTAGAAAATATATCGAATTGGTCGGTCATTGTACAATGAACCGACCTTTTTTTATGCTCAAAAGTAACTTAGCTTGTCATTGTGAGGGACGAAGCAAACAGGGTCATTGGTAGGGTATTTCTTTGGGTTGGTATAAAAATGAGGATTTAAACAAGTATCTCGATAATTTATAATTGAAATGTATTTTTTCTTTAAAAACTAAACTCTATTTTCCCAAAAAAATTAGAATTTCATATTTTTAAAAATAAAACCTAACGCATTTAATCTATTGGTCATGAAAAGAAATTTGACATTTATTTACAGCCTACTTCTCTCCTTTTGCCTCAATGCTCAGAAAAAAACCATGAACCATGAAGTCTATGGCATCTGGAAAAAAATCGAACAACAACGTATTTCCAACGATGGCAAATGGGTGAGCTACATAACGCTCTCCAATACTGAGGGGGATCCGATGCTCTATCTTTGGAATGCGGCGAACGTCTCTACCACCATTTTTGAACGCGGTACTGAGGGGCGTTTTACTGAAGACAATGCCTATTTAATTTATAAAATCAAACAACCGCTCGATTCGCTCAAAGCCAAACGCCGCAAGAAGATGAAAGATGAGGATTTGCCCAAAGACTCGCTCGGCATTTATACCCTCGCTACGGGTGCGTTGCAGAAAGTGGCTAATGTCAAATCTTTTAGTGTGCCTCAAAAATGGGCGGGCTATGTAGCGTATCAACTTGAAGCGGATAAGCCTGAAAAAGATGATAAAAACAGTAAAAACGGAGTCAAAGACAGTATCAGTGCACCTAAACCTAAACTGAAAAAAGAAGATAAAGACAATGGCTCAAAGGTCATTTTGCACAATTTGACGAGCAGTAGAAAAGATACTTTTTTATATGCGATGGAATATGCTTTTGCCAAGCGCGGTAAACGCTTTTTGATAGCAGATACGGGTAAGGATTCTATCATAACGGCAGGTGTTCATGTTTTTGATTGCGATAAAAATAGCTTGAAAACCATTTTTAGAAAAAAAGGGAAATACAAGCAAATTGCCTTAGATGAAAACGGCACTCAAGCAGCATTTATCGCTGATGTAGATACCACGAAGGAGCGCGTTCGCCCCTATGATATGATGTTTTGGACGGATAAAATGGACAGTGCTAAAGTGATTGCACGGTCGAATAAAGACTTCAGTTCGATGAAGCATTTTATAGTGAGTGAAAATGCTAAACCGAATTTTTCAGAGGATGGCTCGAAGCTATATTTCGGTGTAGCACCACAACCTATTTTAAATGATACGATGCTTTTGCCCGAAGAAATTGTGAGTGTAGAGGTGTGGAGTCATACGGATACCAAGCTGCATACTCAACAAAAAGTGCAATTGGAAGCTGAACGCAAACGCAGCTACGATATGGTGTATAATATTGGTAATCAACAAGTTATACCGCTTGCTGACCTTGATTTACCTGAAATAAATTATACCGATAATAAAAATGCAGACGTGGCGATTGGCTACTCGGATGAGGCTTACGCTCGCGCTGCTACGTGGGAAGGTTATGCTGCCCGTGACTATCATTTAGTGGATTTGAAGACTGGGAATAGGACGCCGATTGCTCAAAAAATACGGGGTGTGGCTCGGCTTTCTCCTTTCGGAAAATATGTTTATTGGTACAATGCGCTTGATTCGGTTTGGATGGCTTACTCGATTTTAAATAAAAATACCATTCGTTTGACGGATAATAAAGCTGCGCCATTTTATGAAGAAGAAAACGATGTGCCTGACAATCCCTCTGCCTACGGTGGCATCGGTTGGACGCGCGATGACAAGGCAATTTTGATATATGACCGCTACGATATTTGGCAAATTGACCCCCTCAGTATAAAGGCTCAAAATGGTAAAAATACGGCTAAACGGTTGACAATGGGTCGCCCCAAACAGACTGTATATCGCTATATTAAATTGGATGATGAGGAGCGTTTTATTGAGCCAAATGCTCGATTATTGCTTCATATTTTTAATGAAAATGATAAAAAAGAAGGGTATGCCTATTTGGATTTGGCGAACAATACGCTTTCAAATACTTTTGAAATAGATAATTTCAAATATGCTGATAGGGTTTTAAAAGCTAAAAATGCGGCTGCGATGGTCACTACAAAGCAGAATTTTCAAGTCTTTCCTGATTTGCTTTATACTTCAGATTTGAAAAATATGCAGCGCATTAGCAATGTCAATCCGCAGCAAAGCGATTACAATTGGGGAACGATTGAACTCGTAGAATGGACATCTCTCGACGGTCAAAAACTGAGGGGTATGCTCGTGAAGCCCGCCGATTTTGACCCTAAGAAAAAGTACCCCATGATTGTCAATTTTTATGAAAAAAGCTCCGATGATTTGAATAATTATCGTCCGCTGGAGCCGTTGCGTTCGCAAATCAATTATACATTTTATAGCAATCGAGGATACTTAGTTTTCAATCCCGATATTCCTTATCGCATCGGTTATCCAGGCGAAAGCTGCTTGAATTCAGTTGTGTCAGGGGTAACGAATTTGATGAATCAAGGGTTTGTGGATGAAAAGCGCATCGCCGTGCAAGGGCATAGTTGGGGTGGCTATCAAGCAGCCTATTTGGTGACCAAAACAAATATGTTTAGATGTGCCGGTATCGGTGCGCCCGTTGTGAATATGGTGAGTGCTTATGGGGGCATTCGTTGGGAATCAGGGGTGATGAGGATGTTTCAATATGAGCATACACAGAGCCGAATTGGAGGCAGTTTGTGGCAATATCCCTTGCGTTTCTTAGAAAATTCGCCTATTTTCAG
>JAYTON010000344.1:0-2320 GCA_043747725.1 Saprospiraceae bacterium | reverse complement strand
CGATTTGAAAATTCAAAAGCTTGAAGAAGAGCAGGAAAAAATGAAGCGGCTGCATTCCGCAGTGCAATTATACCCTGTTTTTGAGAAAATACTGAGGGGTCATCGCCGCTACGATTTTGATGATATGATCCTTTGGGTGATTGATGCTTTTGAAAAATTTCAATTTCTTTTGCGTAATTATCAAGAGCAGTACCTTTACTTTTTGGTGGATGAATATCAAGACACGAATGGCTCACAAAATAAAATTTTGTCGCAGCTTATTAGCTTTTGGGATAACCCCAATATTTTTATTGTCGGTGATGATGATCAAGCGATTTATGAATTTCAAGGTGCAAGATTAAAAAGCCTTGTGGACTTTTATCATCAATATCAAAAAGTTATAAAAGTTATTTTATTGAAAGAGAATTACCGCTCAACACAAAATGTTTTAAATATTTCAAAACGGCTGATTGATTTGAATAACTTGCGGATAATCAATCAGTTACATAATTTAAAAATTGAAAAACGACTCATTGCAAAGGGTGATTTTGCTGAATCGAAAGTATTGCCTTCGGTGGTTGAGTACCCTAATCGGCTGTATGAAATAGCGGATATAGTTCATCAATTAGAGACCTTAAAAGCTAATAACACACCCCTCAGTAATGTAGCCATTATCTATGCTCGCCATCGTGAAGTGGAAAATATAATTTGGTTACTCGATAAAAAAGGAATTCCGTACCAAACCAAACGCCGCATTAATATACTCGATACGCCCATTATTCAGAACCTCCGCTTGATTTTAGAGTATATTTCGAAAGAGAATGAAAAGCCTTTCACGGCTGATTATTTATTATTTAAAATATTGAATATCAATTACTTAAACGTTGCACAAAATGATATTTTAAAATTAGCGGTTTATATCAATTCAGAAAACGCCAAACAAAATTCGGCTACTGAGAATTTGGATGATGACAATGTTTTTGAAGACCTGAAAAAGTCATGGCGCAATACGCTATCGAATATGCCAAAAATTAAATTCAAAGATGTTAAAGCTTTAAAAAATACAAGTCTTTCCTTAGAAAAATGGATTAAAAACGCTCAAAATCAGTCAGTTTTAACATTAATAGAGCAAATTATTAATCAAAGTGGTTTGCTTAGTTGGGCTACAAATTCGCCCAATAAAATTTGGAATCTTCAAATTTTGAACACTTTTTTTGAATTTATTAAATCTGAAACGGAGAAAAAGCAGCGGCTGAGTTTGAGCAATCTTTTGAAAACCTTAGAGATTTTAGATAAAAATAGAATCGCCATTCAACTCGTTCAAAATATTGACAATGTTGAAAGCCTTTCGCGGACGCAAGGCAGGGTCGTGCTGACGACTGCCCATTCAGCCAAAGGTTTGGAATTTGACCATGTTTTTTTAATGGATACCGTCGAATCCGAATGGGAAAATAGCCGCTCAGGGAATAATAATCGCTTCAAATTGCCCGATACGCTCACTTATACGACTGAGGAAAATGCCGTTGAAGCCCGCCGCCGCTTGTTTTATGTAGCCATGACACGGGCAAAAGAGCATCTTCAAATCTCCTATTCCAAAACCGATGAAAAAAATAAACCCCTCAGTAAAAGCCAGTTTGTAGATGAAATTTTGATACCAACAGACGGTGAAAACACCTCTGTTTCTTTTGAAAAAAGAGAGGTCGAAGGCAGCATTTTAATAGAAAACCAAATAGCTGTTTTGACAGAGAGCGAAGATATTAATACACAACTCATTGAAAATGAATGGGTTGCATCGGTTTTGAAAGATTTCAGATTGAGCGTTTCGGCACTTCATGCGTATTTAACTTGTCCATTGAGTTTTTATTTTGAATATATTTTAAAAGTACCCACTGCCTCAAGTGAAGCCTCACGATATGGTTCTGCCATGCACTATGCGTTGCGAAAACTCTTCGGCGAAATGATGCGCTCGAAGGAAAAGCAATTCCCGAGTGTTGATGAATTTATTCGCTATTTTGAAATTGATTTAGCCCGCCAGCGAAGCCATTATTCAGAGCGCGATTTTGCAAGGCGATTAGCAACAGGCAGGGATAATTTACGCCGTTTTTATGAACAAAATATAGGCAAATGGTCGAAAAATGTGATGATTGAAAAGCAATATTTATCGGAAAGCGATGGCGTGCCGTTGAAAGGCGTGATTGATAAAATTGAATTTTTGGACGATGGCAGTGCGCATATTGTGGATTATAAAACGGGCAAATTTGATTCAACGCGTCTCAATCGCCCGACCCCGAAGAACCCGAATGGCGGTGGCTATTGGCGGCAATTGGTTTTTTATAAAATA
>JAYTON010000343.1:0-3568 GCA_043747725.1 Saprospiraceae bacterium | reverse complement strand
TGATTATTAGGCTTTTAGATGCAAAAAATATTCTAAAATCGTGTTTCGCATATTTCATAAAACGTTGATAACCATATAGTTAATTACGCAACCAGTTCTATTATAGAAGAATTGTTAGGGATAATTATGCACCTTAACACTTCTTTTTTTTGAATATTCTCAAAAAACATAAGCTTGTTCTCAATATCAGCCGATGCACACTATTTCCCAGTCATGTGTTACATCTTTGTAACACAAACAGAAAATAATTACCCAATATTTGAAAATTAAATGTTATGAACAACAACGAACCACTCGATAATATTGACTTTAAAGAAATCACTGCCCAGCATATAATTGAGCAACTCAAAAGTGCGGGCTTCCATGAGGTATATGAAATCAAAATAATTTTTTTAACTCATTATCCTCATAACTATTATAATTTTTAAATATACAAAAATTAATGAAATTAAAATACAAACATCCCCTAAAGACCTTCATTTTTGTGCTGAATATAATCACTCAAACCCTCTCAGCACAACACACTGAACCCCATAACGATACATGGCATTGTGGCACATCCGATACCCCTCAGTATCAAGCCATCCCAACAGCAAGTTTGGATGCGCGGAACGAGTGTGGTGTAATGCGTGATACGCTCTATTCTACAATGATATGGCATCCAAGAGTGCCTTTAGAAACAAATTTTGCCAGAGAAGTAAAGAAATTTATTATTGAGCAAGGGGATCCTTTCCTCACTAAATGTTTTACCCAAATTAAATCGCCAAGAGGTAAGCCTATTGTCATAAAGACAAAGCATATTGAAATGGATACAGCTATTGCAAGTTTATTAGAAAGGCTTGTACTTGCCTTTCCATTTAATTCTGACCCAAATAGCTCTTTCCTTGTTTTTTTAGCTGGTGTAATACATAAAGATACGAGTGGCAATATGCCTTCATGGTTTCCCAAAAAAGATAGAATACAATTGGCGCAGTATATAATTGATATAAGTAAAGAATTTGGCGGAGATTTCCATGAGTTTGTATTTCCTGAAAATATGCATCCAAGAGTTATGGCAAATGCTGCAGGTGTTGCTGCTAACATTGGAGAAATTAGAAACGGTCAAGCATTAGATAAATCGGGCGTTGCTGTTTACACTTTAGGTAGGTTTTTAGTAGAACCGACTGACCCCAATCACGTCAGAGAAGTAGGTATAATACGCTCTATGATTAGGGCTCATGAAATGGGGCATTTGCTTTCACTACCTCATGCGTACCTTCTATCTTCCCAGCAATACAAAATTCATAATATCATGGATGATAAAGGAGGAAATAAGAGATTAAGCCTTTTTACTGAAAAAAGAACTATAACGTATAATGATATACCATACAATTGTTTAGATATAGGAATATTATTTAAATATGCTGGTACATTACAACTTGATATAGATGCCAAATGGTGGAACGAAGGCGAAGAACCTCATGTGGATATGATACATAAATTTTTGCCTTATTTTATGGCAAATAACAAGCAAAGATGCACCACAAAAAGTGATGATAGAATGGAGGATAATATCAATGTCTTTCCAAATCCTGTATCGAATAATACACTCACAATATCTAAACCATTAGAAAACAACGCTTTAGATATTGTAATCAGCAATACGATGGGGCAAATAGTTATCAGAAAAACTATGTCTGCGCATGATACTGCGCTTGATATTAACTTGCCACCATTGATCAATGGCTTGTATTTTATTCATATCCAAGATACAAAAACCTTGAAAAGGGCTGTCAAAAAAGTAGTTGTTCAACATTAACAACACCTTACAATTCTAAATTCCATATCCGAAAAAAAAAGAAAATTAATAGAACAACAAATTCGTAATTTACAGGATTTAATCAGTGATGCGGCATCTGATAACCCCAAAATCAAAGGTTGGCAGCAAGAGATAGCCAATTATAAAGCACTGTTAAGGGCATAAAACCCCAAAAATACTGAGGGGGTGGCAATCTTGGCTACGCCAATACTTGGGCTGGGCATAAAAGCGAAGCCCTACCGAAATGTCGTAGCTATACTACTTTTGACAAAACGATATGGTTACAAAAGTGCCGTTAAGCACGACATTTCGGTAGATATATGTGCCTATTTGAGCGAGTAGTGACGTAGTCACGGCTGCCTAATGTTTCTAAATTATGTTTCTAAAAAAGGATTTTTCATTCTAAAATACGTACAAAATGAACCGTTCAGATTTTCTAAAAAGCATCAGCATTGCCCTATTCAGCACCGAAAGTATGGGTCTTTTGGCAAGTACGCCCGAAAAAGTGAGCCTTAAAAAAATTATGAACGATATTGAAAAGAAGTATATCTGCAAATCTGCATACGATCAATCGATTTGTAAATTTGACAAGAAGGAGTTTGGTTGGGATAAAAGCCTAACTAAAGACTTAGGCTTAGACTCACTGGATACTGTCGAATTGATTATGAACCTTGAAAAAGACTATGACATAAGAATAAAAGATGAAGATGCCGAAAAGGTGAAAACGCCCCGTCAAGCTGCCGTTTTGGTGCATCGGTATGTCAATGCAAAATAAGAACAGAATGAATGAAAAAAGACTATTTTTTACCCATTTTACTCTTTCTAATAATGGAGAGTACGCTTATTTGGGGGCAATCTCCCTCCGTCAAAGCCCATGTACTGGCATTACGATGAGACGTTAAATTTGCCTTTGTTGAACTTTAATACCCCTTTTGTGCCTCTGTTTTATACTGCCAAGTCAAGTTTTCATAATCTATTTAAGAATGGAACTGGTAGAGGTAAAGAGTGATATTCCATAGATTTGTTAGCTCTATTTTCTTTTCAAATAACCAAAAACTAACCCTTCAAAATAGCCATCATTCAAATATTTGTACTATTTTTGAGCATTGTCTTCATCATTGAAAAAGTAATGGCTCAAAAATGAACAGATATCTAAGCATCTTAACCTTACCAATTTTACTGTGGGTTTTTGAAAAAAATATGTTTCCGCAAAAGGAAACTGTAAAAACAGCACCCCCTCAGTATTTTTTACCTGAAAAAGTAGATTTCAACATCCATATCAAGCCTATCCTCTCCGATAGGTGCTTCAAATGTCATGGGCCTGATAAAAATAAGGTGGAAGCGGGTTTGCAATTGACCTCATTTGAGGGAGCAACGGCAGTGCTCAAATCGGGCAAGGCGGCGGTTGTGCCTTTCAAACCCAATGAGAGTGAATTGGTAAAGCGCATCATGACCAAAGACCCCGAGGATATGATGCCTATGCCCAAATCTAATTTGGCGTTAAATGATACTGAAAAACAGCTTTTAATTAAATGGATTGAACAAGGTGGTGAATATAAAGAGCATTGGTCGTTTGTGGTGCCGTTTGCATATCCTGTGCCGAAAGTGGCTTATACCCAATGGGTGCGTAATAGCATTGACCATTTTATTTTAAAAAAATTGGAAGACAATGGCGTGAAACCTCAAGCCGAAGCAACGAAAGAGACGCTTATTCGCCGTTTGTCTTTGGATTTGACGGGTTTGCCACCTACTGTTGAAGAAGTCCATGAT
>JAYTON010000342.1:0-17877 GCA_043747725.1 Saprospiraceae bacterium | reverse complement strand
ACAACGCGGGCTTTATTTCAACAATGCAGTCCCGTAGGTGTGCAAGTGACCTCTTTCAAAAAGCCCACCGAAAAGGAATCTGCTCATGATTTCCTCTGGCGCGCCCATAAAGTGGCGCCTGAAAAAGGCATGATTCGCGTTTTTAATCGCAGCCATTACGAAGACATTCTAATTCAATACGTTCATAGTTGGATTGATGATGAAAAGCGGGAACGCCGCATGAGAAGCATCAATGCTTTTGAAGAAACACTACAATACGATGGTAATACGACTATTATCAAATTTTTTATGTACATGTCGCCTGAGGAACAACTTAAACAGTTGACCGAGCGCATTGAAGAGCCTAAAAAATATTGGAAACACAACGATGGCGATTGGGAAGAACGCAAACTTTGGGATAAATATATGAAGGCTTACGAATATGCGCTTAATAGCAGCACCATTCCTTGGACGATTCTCCCGTGCGATCAAGAATGGTATCGCAATTACGTGGCAGCTAAAACAATTTGTGAAACGCTCGAGAGTTTGAAGATGAAATTGCCACCTTTGACAAGCGTTTTGTTTAAAAAATAACGATTATGGCAGAAAAAGTACGCGTCGATAAATGGCTTTGGAGTGTTCGTATTTTTAAATCGCGGACATTGGCGAGTGATATGATTAAGACTAATAAGGTAAAAGTGAATGGCAATGAAATCAAAGCCTCATTTTTAGTTCAAAGAAATGACATTATTACGGTTAAAAAAGGCGGCTTTAATTTTACATTTAAAGTCATTGATTTGATAGAAAAAAGAGTCGGTTCGCCCATCGCTCTACAATGTTATCAAGACCAAACGCCGCCCGAAGAACTCAATAAATACAACGATTGGTTTCTCGGCAAATCCGGTGCCGAGCACCGCGATAAAGGTGTCGGCAGACCGACCAAAAGAGAACGGCGGGATATTGATGATTTTAAAGGGTTCTATTTTGATGAGGGAGAAGATGATTGATTTGTAAACTTTTAAATATCAGTATTTTATACATGGAAAATTTCAAATTAGATTCAAAATACTTTGACATGGCTTTACTGTATGGACCTAAAATTTTAACAGCTATTGTTATTTTATTAGTCGGTCTTTGGCTGATTAAAAAAATGACGGCAGCGGCTAAAAATGGTATGGCTAAATCGGGAATTGACATTGATTTATTGCCCTTTTTGATTTCTATGCTCAATATTTTGATGAAAATCTTTTTGATATTGGGGGTGGCTAATATCGTGGGTATTGAAACAACTTCTTTTGTTGCCATTTTGGCATCGGCAGCGTTTGCCGTCGGTTTGGCTTTGCAAGGAACGCTTTCAAATTTCGCTGCGGGCGTTATGATTTTAATTTTCAAACCCTATCGAGTCGGCGATTTTATAGAAGTGCAAAATATTTCGGGTCGCGTTAAAGAAATCCAAATTTTTAGTACAATATTGGTTACAGGCTTTGAAAAAATCATCATTGTCCCGAATTCCAATGCTATAAATGGGATAATCGGCAACTTAACATCAGAAAAAATCATCAAAACCAATATTCAAGTGCCCATTAAATACGGTGCTGATTTTAATCAAATTAAAGAAATTATTGCTCAAATACTGAGGGGTCTGCCGCAAATTTTAGAAGAACCGGCAGCAGATATTGAGATTGAAGCTTTTCAACAAGAGGGTTTTATCGTCAATGTTGGAGCGAGTATTCATCCTGAAGATTTAGAATCTGTTTCAAAACAATTGCGAGAAAGAATCTACGTTGAACTGGCAAAAGCGGACGTTAAATTGGGTATTAAGAAACCTAAAGAGACTAAAGAAGGAAAAATTGAAAAATAAGCTATTCAAACCTCAATTTTTTTAGTAATTTTGCACCCGTTTTCAAGAAATAACGTTTAAAAAATTAAATCTGTCAGCCCAAATGTGCTGATAAATGACTATAAAATGATTTCAGTTTCAGGAGTAAGTGTATTTTACGGGGAAAGAGCGTTGTTCGATAACGTGAGTTTTGTCATTGGTGAACGGGATCGCATAGGTCTCACAGGACGCAATGGCGCAGGCAAATCGACCATGATGAAAGTCATAGCAGGACAAGTTACCCCCAATGGTGGTGGCAGTATTTCCCGACCTAATGATACTACAATCGGCTATTTGCATCAAGATATGTCAACGCCCAAAGGAAAAACGGTGATTGATGAAGCCCTCACGGCTTTTGATGAGGTGAAAGAATTGGAAAGAAAGATTGAGCAACTCAATCAAGAACTCCACGAACGCACCGATTATGATACCGATTCGTATATGGATTTGATTCATGATGTATCGGATGCATCCGAGCGTTTTCACATACTCGGCGGCGATACAGCACAGGCAGATGCCGAGCGGATACTGAGGGGGCTTGGTTTTAAATCAAGAGATTTGGTTCGGATGACAGATGAATTCAGCGGTGGCTGGCAAATGCGGATTGAATTAGCGAAAATGCTCTTGCAACGCCCGACCTATTTGTTACTCGATGAGCCGACGAATCACTTGGATATTGAATCTATTTTGTGGCTTGAAAACTTTTTGGAAGATTATCCAGGTGCTGTGGTGGTGATTTCGCATGATAAGCAATTTTTAGATAATGTGACCAAGCGGACTGTAGAGATTGAAATGGGGAAAATCTATGATTATAAAGCGTCCTATTCAAAATATGTGGAAATGCGGGCTGAACGCCGTGGGCTTTTAAAAAATGCCTTCGACAATCAGCAGAAACTCATCGCTCAACGTGAAAAGACCATCAATCGCTTTATGGCGAAGGCGACCAAGACGAGTATGGCGCAATCCATGCAAAAGCAATTGGATAAAATTGACCGAATAGAACTCGATGAAGAAGATGTCGGGGCGATGAATATTAAGTTTTCACCCGCGCCGCGCAGTGGTCAAGTGGTGGTAGAAGTAGAAAATTTGAGTAAAAGCTATGGCGATTTGAATATTTTGGAAGGCGTCGGTTTTAAGATGGATAGAGGTGACCGTGTGGCTTTCGTAGGTCAAAACGGTCAAGGCAAATCTACTTTGGCGAAGATTTTAATCAGTGAAATTGAAGCCACTTATGGCGATATTCAAATGGGTCATAACGTACAAGTAGGTTATTATGCTCAAAATCAAGCGGAAGCACTTTACCCGACTATGACGCTATATGAAACAATGGAAATGCATTCACCGCCTGAAATGCGGACTCGTTTGAGGGCAATCCTCGGCGCGTTCATGTTTTCAGGAGAAGATGCCGATAAAAAAGTATCGGTTTTGAGTGGTGGAGAGCGAGCGCGTTTAGCTTTGGCGTGTCTTTTATTGCGTCCTTTCAACCTTTTATTGCTCGATGAGCCAACGAATCACTTGGATATGATTTCAAAAGAAGTGCTGAAAGAAGCTTTGATGAATTATGATGGCACGTTGATTGTGGTTTCCCACGACCGTGATTTTTTAAAGGGTTTAGCCAATAGAACCATTGAATTTAGAGATAAAAAACTCTACGAATATTTAGGCGATGTCAATTATTTCCTTGAAAAACGCCAGCTTGAAAATATGCGTGAAGTGGAAATGAAAACTGTTGCTACCCCCTCAGTCATTCAAGGCAATAACGGATTTTCAGACGCTAAAACGAATGGAAATGGCAATAATACTAACGGAAATGGAGAAAATAAAGATAAAAAGAAAATAGAACGCGTCATTCAAAACAGTGAAAAACGGATTTCAGAACTCGAAAAACAAATAGCCGATATTGAAAAAGAAATGGCGAAAGACAATTTTTATACCCGCACCGATAGTCAAAAAATATTGGATAAATACAATGGTATAAAAAAAGAGCTGGAAGCTGAAATGGAAAAATGGGAAATGGCAACGATGGAATTCGAGAACTAAAGTAGTGAATAGTGAAAAACGAAAATTGAAAAGTACCCCTCAGTATTTTCACTAAAATACCCCTCAGTATCCCGTACAATTTTAAGGGTATTCCCATCGTTTTTAATCAAAAAATCTCAGAATGAAAAAAATCTTTCTTCTCACTATCTTATTGATTATCAATAATTTAGCCTTTTCGCAAACCAAGTCAAGTGATATTAAACAAGCGGATTTAGATAAGCTGGCTGTGTTAGAGGATTCAATCGTGAGTTTGTCGCGCACGGCTGTGACGGATTCTATTGCTGAAAATCGGATAGCCGCTCAAGATAAATTATTGCCCCTAATGCGTGAAGCACTGGCTGTCAGTAACTCATTCAATTATGCTTTCAATAAAATTGAAAATATTTCCCTGCTCTACCCCACCGAACGCGATTTTCGCATCTTCACTTGGCAACTGATGATTGATGAAAATCACTACAAATATTTTGGGTTCATACAACTAAATCGTTCTAAATCAATGGTTTATGAATTGAAAGATTTTTCAAAAGATATTCAAAAACCAGAAAATCAAAACCTGACAGCTGAAAAATGGTTCGGTGCTTTATATTATAACATCAAAGGTTTTAAGACAAAAGAAGGCATGAAATACCTCCTTTTTGGATTTAATGCTCATGATACTATTGAAAAAATAAAGATTTGTGATGTCCTTTCATTGAATGGTGGAGCACCCCGTTTTGGCTCACCCGTTTTTGAAAAAGAAGAGCGCAGCATTAAGAAAAAACTGAATCGCTTAGTGATGTACCATTCCGTTGATGCCTCAATCCGCTTCAATTATGACGATGATATGGGCATGATTATGCTCGATCATCTCACTGAAATTGGCTATAAAGACCCCAATGTGCCTTTCGTTTCAGTACCTGATGGTACTTATGAAGCCTATAAATTGAAAAAAGGCGTTTGGGAACACATTGATAAACTGGAGAATACCATCATGGACGCTGCCCCCATCCCAAAACCTATTTTGGGCAGTAAAGCAAAAGTGGTGAATAAAGAAAATGCCAAGCAATTTGAATGGCCCAAGCAGTGAGAAAGTTATTGGTTGTTGATTATAGCTTTCAACAAAAAATCCGTCCCGAAACACGAGGCGGATTTTTTGTTAGGAAATGTCTTTCGTAAACGATAAAAAAAGAAAGGAATTGTTTATAATTAATTGATAATATCAACTCATAATCCATAACTCATAACTCATTAAATCCAATCAAACATCTTCACAAAAAATGTGCAGAAAAATGGGAAAGTGACCCACACCCACTCAGGTGCAACGACTAAAAAAATCAACGCTGCTACGCATGAAATGGCGAAATATAAACCTTGTTTCTTATCGAAACGTGTTACGGATTCTAACTTTTTCATAATATTTTAATTTTTTTATTTCCTTTGTTGATAAATAGGGCGTGCGGTCTTTAATCCGCTTTCCATTATGCTGCAAAGATAAAAACATAATGATAACTCCCAATAAATAGAGGAATAAATTAGATACTTTTTAAACAAAATATGGATGTCTCATTCTACTTTTCTCATAGCCATTGATACCGGTGGCACTTTCACGGATTGTATCGCTGTTGATAATGCGAATAAAATTTATACGTGTAAAGTATTGAGCAACAGCTCTTTACGGGGCACTATCGACCAGTGGATTGATGAAACGTCCTGCATCGTAAAACATAATTGGCATGTTGAGAAAGATATTTTCACGAACTATGAATTTAAAATCCTCAACACACCGCTTAATAAATTCGCTATTAAAAGCGATGACATAACAAGTAAATTTTACGTAAAACACTACGATTTTGTTCAAAAAATAATTACTTTAAACAAACCTTTACCTTTTAACCTCTTAAATCAAAATATATCTTTTGAAATCACCGCTAACGAAGAAGCCCCCATACTCGCCGCCCGATTAATTACTCAAACGGCTTTAGACGAAGATTTTCCACCGCTACTGATGCGGCTCGGCTCTACCAAAGGTACGAATGCCTTGCTTGAGCGTAAAGGCGCACCAACGGCATTTTTCGTAACGAAAGGTTTTATGGATTTATTGAAAATTGGTAATCAGCAACGCCCTAATCTTTTTGCACTCCAAATTATTAAGCCTCAACCGCTTTATACTAAGGGGGTCGAAGTGACTGAAAGATTAAATGCTGATGGCAGTGTTTTAATACCCATATCTAAAGAGTTGATTACCAATGATTTAGATAAGATTATTTTAAAATTAAAAAAGAAAAAAATACAATCAGTCGCCATAGCTCTCATGCATTCCTATCGAAATCCAGCGCATGAATTACTCCTCAAAGAATATTTAAAAAAACATTTTGACTACGTTTCCGTTTCATCCGAACTATCGCAGCAAATAAAATTTGTTCCACGAGCACAGACCACTGTTGTCAACTCCTACCTCGCCCCTATCATTGATGCCTATATTGCCAACATTACGCGACAATTGCCCGATGATAGTTTGCGCGTGATGACGAGTGCAGGGAGCTTGGTTCACGCCTCATTTTTTCAGCCCAAAGACAGCCTTTTGAGTGGACCCGCAGGCGGCATCGTTGGGGCAGCAACGATAGGAAAACAAAGCGGCTACACGCGCCTTTTGACCTTCGATATGGGCGGCACCAGTACCGATGTAGCCCGTTTTGATGAAGAGTATGAATACAAATTTGATGTCACAATCGGCGCAGCAACTGTCTTTTCGCCGGCTCTAAATATCGAAACGGTGGCGGCTGGTGGCGGCTCGATTTGCTATTTCGATGGATTCAAATTATGCGTAGGTCCTGAAAGTGCCGGCGCATCGCCTGGTCCGGCTTGCTATGGTGCAGGTGGACCTTTCACGATTACGGATGTCCATCTTTTACTCGGTCGGTTGGATGCTTCTCAATTTGGAATCCCCGTTTTTCCAGAAGCAGCAGCGCATAAATTGAGCATTTTACAAGGAGAAATACTTGAATTAACAAAACAAAATGTTTTAAAAGAAGAAATACTCAATGGCTTCATCGCTATTGCCAATGAACGGATGGCAGATGCTATAAAGAAAATATCCATAGCCAAAGGATACGCACCCCCTCAGTATGCGCTCGTTGCGTTCGGTGGAGCGGGCGGTTTACACGCTTGCAGTATGGCAAATCTCTTGCAAATACCGACTATTTTATTGCCTAAATATGCAGGATTACTCTCAGCTTACGGTATTTTGAATGCTCAAATTGAACGTTTTACTGAAAAACAAATCTTGGAAGTAATGTCACAGATGCCAGCAGGTTTTTTAGAAAATGTGTTTAAAAATTTATCAGATGAAGCCATTGAAAAAGTAAAAATTGAGGGCATTCCAATTGATCATATTTTCATAAAAAAACAAATTATTTATTGCCGTTTAAAAGGTCAAGATGCTGCTTTAGATGTGCCTTTTGACAAGAATTTTATAGAGAATTTTAAGTTAAAATATAAAACGATTTATGGTCATTGGGTGGAGAATAGAGATATTGAGGTAGAAAGTATTCGAGTGATTGCTTCTGAAATGCCACCTATTTTGAAGGATACAATTTCAAAAAAATCTTTACCATATACGCCGAAACCACATCATTTCATTCAATCTTTTGTAGAAAATGCCTGGCGCGATGCACCCGTTTTTTTTAGAAATGAACTTAATGCTGGTGCTACAATTGAGGGCTTTGCCTTGCTTTTGGATAATTTTAGTACAACAGTTGTTGAACAGGATTTTACTTTAATAATTGATGAAAATGAAACAGCAATTATTAAAAAGAATACTCAAATCAAACAAATAAAAACCATTCAACATGCACAAACCATTGATTTAGAGCTATTTATCAATCGGTTTACAAATATTGCCGAAGCGATGGGTATCATGCTGCAACGGACTTCTTTGAGTGTCAATGTGAAGGAGCGGCTTGATTTCAGTTGCGCTTTGCTCGATGCTGAAGGGTATTTGATTGCCAATGCGCCGCATATTCCTGTGCATTTGGGCAGCTTGGGCGTGTGCGTAAGAACGGTTTTGCAACATTTCAAATTAGAAAAAGGCGATACAATTGTGACTAATCACCCTGCTTTTGGCGGCTCTCATTTACCTGATGTCACCTTGATTACCCCCGTTTACACAACTGCGAATGGAACGAATGAAGATGCTGGTAAATTAATTGGCTACGTTTGCAACCGTTGTCATCACGCCGAAATCGGCGGTATTCGCCCTGCTTCTATGCCACCGAATGCAACCAAATTGATTGAGGAAGGTGTCATTATTCCCCCGACATATTTAGTTAAAAACGACATAATCAATTGGGAATCAATACGTTACATTTTAACAAAAAATAAATATCCTACTCGCTCCATTGATGAAAACATAGCCGATTTAAATGCCGCTTTGGCTGCCAATCTGAACGGTGTACAAGCGTTACAGGCTTTAACGGCTGAACATGGTTTGGACACAGTGCATTTTTATATGCAAAAATTGAAGGATTATACGGCTGAAAAATTGAAGGCTTCTTTAAAAATTGCGTTCCCCGAAACAACATCAAGGGTGTATGAAGCCACTGAAAAAATGGATGATGATACTATCTTAAAAGTGCGTATTGACTTTTCAAATGATACCACTCTATTTGATTTCATGGGTACTTCGCCTGTGCATAAAGGTAATTTGAATGCGACTCCTGCGATCGTTAATTCAGTCGTAATTTACGTTTTGCGCTTACTTTTGAAGGAAAATATACCTCTCAATGAAGGGATTATGCAAAATGTCCGCATTATTTTACCTGAAAATTCTATTTTGAACCCTGATTTTAATCAAAATACTGAGGGGTCATTACCCGCAGTGGTCGGCGGCAATGTGGAAACGAGTCAACGATTGACGGATACTATTTTGAAAGCCCTCGGCATCCTCGCCTGCGGGCAAGGCACGATGAACAATGTCCTTTTTGGCAACGAAACGTTCGGTTATTACGAGACGATTTGTGGCGGTGCAGGGGCAGGGAATGGCTTCGCGGGGGCAGATGCCGTACATACCCACATGACAAATACGCGCATCACTGATCCCGAAATCATGGAATTGCGCTACCCTGTCCGCTTGGATACTTTTAAAATTCGGAAAAATTCAGGTGGAAGAGGGCAATTTAAAGGCGGCGATGGCATTTTTAGGCAATTGACATTTTTAGCACCCGTCGAATTATCGGTTTTATCACAACATCGAGTTGTCGCCCCGTTTGGTTTGCAAGGCGGTGGCAATGGGCAATTGGGTAAGCATTATTTGCTCTTGAAAAATGGTCGTCAAAAAATGCTCAAAGGTATTGATGGTGCGTCTGTTACTGAGGGGGATAGCTTTGTGATTGAGACGCCGGGGGGCGGTGGGTTTGGTACAAAAGTTTAGTTAGATTATGCATCCCAAATTTTACAAAAAATTTCTTGTATTACAACTAACTCCACCATTTATGGTGGAGGCAAATTGTTAATATATAGCTCAGGCTTTAGCCGGTCATCAATCAACGACAAAAGGGGGACGGCTAAAGCCTGAATAATTGTTAATCGTCTCACCCCACCATAAATGGTGGAGTTAGTAAAAAAAAATGTAAGAAATATAATTTAACCAAATAGTCAATTTTAATTTACTCTTAATTTTATTGAAAACTAACCTAAAACTGGCAATAACAATTAAAATTCAACCATTTTAAATCTTTTAAACTGAGGCATTAACCATTTGGTCAATCATGTCGTCTCATAATAATTTAAATCCTTTCCAAATGTTTCTTTTAAATATAGAATAGCCATCAACGCTACTGCCAAGCAGACAACCCCTACCACCGCTACACTATAAATTGTCCCATTGTTCGACTCTAAAGTTTTATATGCCAGTGTTATCGGAATAACTGCACCGCGTACAAAATTAGGAACCGTAACAGTCACCGTAGCGCGGATATTAGTACCAAATTGCTCGGAGGCGATAGTCACGAACAACCCCCAATAACCTGATGCCACCCCTATAAAAAAACACAAAGCTAAAAACGCTGAAACCGACAAGCCTCTAACATTCAACTGAAAAATGACCATGCCTAAAGTCGCCACTAAATATGATAAAACAACTTTCTTTCGATTGGTGAATATCTGACTCAGCCAGCCACACAATAAATCGCCGACTGAAAGCCCAATATAGCCATACATAACGGCATCCGCCACGCTGACTTTGCCTGTAACACCCGTTGCTTCAGCTATTTTCGGGGAGAATTTGATTAAAATGCCGAGGATAAACCAGATTGGAATGCCCATCAAAATGCACATGAGATATTTTAAAAAGCGTTCGCGGTTGGTAAAAAGCGATAAAAAATTGCCTTTCGATACCCCCTCAGTATTTTTAAGATTTTCGAACATTCCAGACTCAAAAGTGCTAAAACGCAGCAAAAGCAAGGCTAAACCTAAACCGCCACCTATAAAATATGCCATATGCCACGAATAACTTTTACTCACAAATGCTGCCGCAACTGCCCCCAAAGCACCCATGCCGACGATGATAACCGTACCAATCCCTCTCGTTTCCTTCGACATCAGCTCTGCCACCAGCGTAATAGCTGCACCCAATTCACCCGCCAAACCAAATCCAGCGATAAATCGGAGAATGGAATAAGTAGTAGTGTCCGTAACGAAACCGTTGGCGAAATTGGCGAGAGAATAGATGAGAATAGACCCGAAAAGGATGGATTTGCGCCCCATTTTATCGCCCAGAATACCCCACAGCAAGCCGCCGACGAGCATACCGCCCATTTGAAAATTGAAAAGCACGTAATCATAGTAGTAATCAATTTGTTCGGGGCTGAGATTAAGACCATTGATGCCAAGGCTTTGCTTGCCAATGACGTTGAAAAGTTGCAAATCAAAGATGTCCACGAAATAGCCGAGTGAAGCCACTAACACCGTAAACCATACTTTTTTATCACTTTTGTTTTCCATAAGTTGTGTTGAAATAAAATTTATGAGAGAGAATTTTAAAATAATATGTCAAAAAAATGACCCTGCAATATAGAAATGAATATTGAAAATTAAATAATTTACCAATTAAGATTTGGCTAATTTAAAATCCTTTACTACATTTAATCGATTTTACTACATTAAAGAATAGTTTATTATGAAGAACTTAAAAATAGTATTCAAAAAAAACATCGACAAAATAGCTAATATTTATTTTATTTTCCTCTTGGTCATGCTTTTATCCACCTACTGGACAAATGGCTTTTTCATTGATTTATGCTCCTCATTGCTTTTATTTGTATCGTTTTTGTTTTTTATCAATATGTCAATCAAAATAAAATGGTTGGCATTTTCATTGGGGTTTTTAGCAATAATTTGGTCATTAATCATGATTTTTGCTTTTGAATTGGAAGTTAAAAAGTCGATTGGTCTGCCTTATTTCAATGCGCATTTATTCATTGGTGGTATCCCGTTTCTCTTTTCCAATATCTTTTTTTCAATTAAAATATTAGCAAAATGCTTTGCAGATTCAGAGAAATCCTTTCAAGTATTTTCAAAATAGTTTTCATTAAAAAGTATTAAAACAAAAAAAATACGCTTGATTTTCAATTGAAAATCAAGCGTATTTTTTTTGTTTTAATTTTCAAATTATTTATAAAAAAGTTGAATCAAATCGCTTAAAGTATCTTTCAAATCTTTTCTATTCACAATAAAATCGACAAAACCTTTATCCATTAAAAACTCAGCCGATTGAAAGCCCTCAGGCAAATCCCTTTTGATGGTCTCGCGGATAACGCGGGGTCCTGCAAAGCCAATCAAGGCGCCCGGTTCAGACATATTGATGTCGCCCAACATGGCAAAACTGGCTGTCACGCCACCCGTCGTCGGGTCAGTCATCAAAGAAAAATAAGGAATGCCCGCTTTGGCTAATCGGGTGAGTTGGGCGGAAGTTTTAGCCATTTGCATGAGCGAAAAAGCGGATTCCATCATGCGTGCACCACCGGATTTGGAGATAATCATAAAAGGTGCTTTCGATTTAAGACTTTGTTGAATGGCTCTTGAAATACGTTCACCAACAACTGAACCCATCGAACCACCTATAAAAGTAAAATCCATACAAGCAATCACCAACGGTTTACCATTCACTTTCCCTTCGGCTACAGATATGGCATCTGTTAAGCCTGTTTTTTTATAGGCTTCTATCAAACGGTCAGGATAGGCTTTAGTATCTGTAAATTTCAAAGTGTCTCTTGAAACGACTTCTTCAAAAAGGATTTCAAAAGAATTTTCGTCAAATATGAGTTTAAAATATTCACGTGAACCTATTCGCGTGTGATTATCACATTTTGGGCATTTATAAAAATTTTCCCGAAACTCCTTCATCGTAGATGTTTCGTTGCATTTTGGGCATTTATACCAGATGCCTTCAGGTGCTTCTTTCTTATTAACGGTGGCAGTTTTGATGCCTTCTTGTAGTCGTTTGAACCAACCCATATTTTGGTTTAGGATTTTTTAAAAAAAACTTATACAAGGTAATTATTTTTATTAAAATCACAAACAATTACCCCTTTATTTGTTTTGGTTGTATATTTTAGGGATGCAAATTTAGTCAAATCATTGAATAAAACAAGCACATGGATTTTGGCAAGCTATCAAATATTAAAAATGTGGATTTCACACTCCCGCCCGACCCTCTCGAAACCCTCAAAATACTGAGGGGTCTGCCCAAACAAGACGGTTTGCCGCGAGTATATGTAGGTTGCACAGGTTGGGCAATGAAAGAATGGGTCGGGCATATTTATCCGAAAGGCGCTAAGCCGACTGATTTTTTACACCATTATAGCCGTCAATTCAATACGATTGAGATGAATACGACGCATTATCGTACCCCCTCAGCATTGGATATTCAAAAATGGTTTGATGCTACACCTGCCGATTTTCGATTCGCCCCTAAAATGCTTCAAACGATTAGCCATTCACATAATTTAGGTTTTGGAACAGGTTTAACAGCGGAGTTTTGCGAAGCAATTTTGGGTTTAGAAGAGAAATTAGGTGTTTGTTTTATGCAAATGCCCCCTCATTTTCAATATAAAAATCTACCGATATTGGAGGCATTTCTAAGGAATTTTCCTAAAAATGTGCCTTTAGCCCTTGAAATACGACATGAAGAATGGTTTTCTAATCCACATTATTTTGATAAATTATTTCATTTACTTGAAAACAATCTTGTCAGCACGGTGATAACAGATGTAGCAGGTAGGCGCGATGTGTTGCATCAAAGGCTCACTACTGGATCGGTGGTGATTCGGTTTGTGGGTAATAATTTGCATCCAACGGATTTTACAAGGCTGGACGAATGGGTTTTGAGGTTAAAAAAATGGTTTGAGGCGGGTCTGCACGCGGTTTATTTTTTCACCCATGAACCTGATAATGTGAAAGCGCCTGAGTTGGCTAAGTATTTAATTGATAAAATCAAGGAAAATTTTGACGTTATACTGAGGGGTCCTACTTTTATAGATGATGAGCCGCCTAAGCAGTTTAGTCTTTTTTAGAATATATAACAATTATGTTACTTTTAAATAATATTGCGTCTAAAATAAAAAGGCGTCAAAAGATGCTCTATTATCAGAAACACATTCATCAAACTACTTTTTATAAAACTCAAGATTTTTCCCTGTAAACTCAAAAAATGCTTCCAAAGCCTTTATTGGTAATGGCAACAAATTATTTCACACTGACTTTACGAAAGGGCTGTCTCAAAAAGACAGCTTTTTTCATTTCTTTTTAGCCAAAATCAATGCTTCAGAATCGCCCACTCGATTCATATCCATGACGATGGTATCAGCGGTGAAAGTGGATAATTTGACCATTTTTTCAATCTTGTTTTCGCCTGTTGTATAAAGTTTATCACCCGACAAACGGTAAGTGCCCTTTTCAGTTTGACTTCCATAGGCTGTTGAATAGGTATCATCAGGCATAAATTCAAAATGAACGGATTTGAAATCTCGTCCGGATTCAACACCCTTCACTTTCCACGATACAGCTTGCCATCTGCCGAAAAGCAACGGTTTTTTATCGTCTTGCTTGCAATTTGTTAAGCATAAACAGAAAAGAATGGCGATGGGAAATGCTTTTTTCATACGTTTTTAGATTTTCAATTAGGTTGTTATTTGTTTTTCTATTTAAAATAGTTACAATATCTGCAAATATAGGCTAAAATTTATACTATTTTTAAACCATGAATACCAACAACCACCCTATTACGATAAAAGACATTGCTCGGAAATTCAAATGCTCGCCCTCTACGGTGTCTCGGGCGTTGAGCAATCATCCGCTGATTAATGACGAAACGCGTAAGAACATTCAGGAATATGCGCTCAAAATGGGGTATCAACGCAATTCGCTGTCAGTGGGTTTGCGGCATAGTAAGTCGGGTACATTGGGCGTCATTATACCGACTATCAGTCATTTTCATGAAACGGCGATGGTGGAAGGGATGCAATCGGTGTTGCAATCAAGGGGGTATTTGATGACCATCTGCGTGACCAATGAAAGTTATGCGCTTGAAAAAGAATATGTCGAAAAGTTATTGGCGAACCGTGTAGAAGGTATTTTTTTATCGGTTTCACAAGAGACTTATGATTCAGGGCATTATGAACACCTTGAAAGCATCCTCCAAAGGCATATTCCACTCATTTTTATTGACCGTGAATATGACGGTGTCGAAGCAAGCAGCCTGACGGTTGATGATTATTTGGGCGCCTTTACCGCCACTGAGCATTTGATACTGAGGGGGTGTCGAAGAATTGCACATCTGAAAGGACCCCACGGTTTGACGGTTTCAGAAAGGCGTTTCAAAGGTTATAAAGATTGTTTGGATAAATATCATATAGCGTTTGATGAAGAACTCATTGGTCATTCCAATTTTAAAGCGGAAAGTGCGGTTGTGCCTACGCGCCGCCTCATGTCATTGCCTCACCCGCCCGATGGTATTTTTGGGGTAAATGATTATGTTTCGATAGCGGCAATGCAAGTCATTATTGATATGGGTTTTTCTATCCCTTCTCAAGTGGCGGTTATTGGATTTGATAATTCGCCGTTTTCAGCTTATTTCAATCCTGCACTTTCGAGTGTCAATCGCTCCAGCAAATTAATAGGTGAAGAGGCAGCTCGTTTGTTTTTGACCCGTTTGGATTCTAATATTTTGCAAGCGGATAATATCGTTCTGCCGCCTGAATTGATTATTAGGGCATCTACTTTGAGGTAGCCCAGCCACATAACTTTATAACAAACGCACCCTAAACTTTATTAAGTCTTGATAATTTTCACCTACAATGATAAAGGGGAATTCTACAATTGGATCATTAATTAAAAGTGTTTTCATGGTTTGAATATGTATAAATTCCTTAGCATGTCCAGGTCGCAAGTATATTATGCCACAAAAAAGTACGTTTTCTCTAAATATTAAAGTTCCAAAATCGCTGTCTTGAGTAATTACAACACGATTGGAGTCATAGGCAAATTCTAAAATGGCTTTATCAGAAAGAGCAAACAGCCTTTCTTCCTTAATGTCAAAGACATCCAAGCCTTGTTCGCGTAAAAATATCAATACTTCTTCATCAATATTTTCATCAGTTAAAAATTTTAAATCTCGTAAAATCATACGGTTGTGCGAACTTCAATAACAATTTCATTTTTGGTAAAACGAGCAGCATAACGAATGGCTTCCATTACCAAAGTAGGTGTCAATAGCGGATGTTTAGCAGCTATACTTTCAGGAGTACCGCCTGTACCAAGCCAATCCATAATCAATTCAACACTTATGCGCGTACCTTTTATGCAAGGCTTACCATTCAGTATTTCAGGGTCTGAGATAATATTGGGAAATTGAATCATTATTTTAAATTTTAAACAAATATACAGCTTTTATAGCTAATAATTAATGCTAAAACCTGTTTTTTACTGAGGGGTATTCGAGTAATTCATTATTGCAAACGTTTGCAGTGAACTTTTAGCCATACAATCACTTGGTGGTTTTTTTAAATGAAATAAAGCGAATATCTTAGACGGATATTATTTCATTTCTATAAAAACTATCAGACAATGGATTTTACTCAAAAAGAAATAGCACCTTTAGCCAGCATCGAAGAATGGGAAGATGATGTGCTGTTGCGCTATCCCGAACCGCATATACCCGCTAAAAGCAAAGAAGAATTCCGCAATTACGACACACCCGAGCGCGATACGGTGCGCGAATTTTATCGCCTCAATCATACTTACCAAACGTATGATTTTGTTAAACAAAAGCAAGCGGATTTCTTAAAATTTGATAAAAAAGAAATGCCTATATGGGCAGCTTTTGATTTCCTTAACACGCTTGTTGACGATTCTGACCCTGATACAGACCTTGATCAATGGCAACATCTTTTGCAAACTTCGGAATCCATTCGCGCTGATGGACATCCCGATTGGTTTGTACTGACGGGTTTGATGCACGATATGGGTAAGGTACTTTGTCTGTTCGGCGAACCTCAATGGGCAGTGGTGGGCGATACATTTCCTGTAGGTTGTAAACCATCTGATAAAATCGTTTATCCAGAGTATTTTGAAGCCAATCCTGATTCTCAAGATGAAAGATTCAATACAAAGTATGGCATTTACGAACCGAATTGCGGTTTGCGAAATGTGGATATGTCATGGGGGCACGATGAGTATTTGTATCAAATGATGAAAGATTATATGCCCGAAGAGGCTTTGTATATGATGCGCTATCACTCATTTTATGCCCAGCATCGCGAGCATGCTTACGAGCATTTGATGGACGATCACGACCGTGAAATGTTTAAATGGGTGAAGCTTTTCAATCCTTATGATTTGTATTCAAAAGCACCTGTACCACCTGATACGGAGGCTTTGAAACCTTATTATCAAGATTTGTTAGCTAAGTATTTACCAGCTACATTGAAGTTCTGAGTTGTTTAGTTAATTATAATCCTCTTAAAGGGCAGAGTGTCATATTTGAAGACTTTGCCCTTTTTATGTTTAAAAATAATTTGCGCAATATTATTAAATCATTAAATCCATATTATTATGGTTTTATGCCGAAAATATTAATCTACTTTCGCAAAATTGTTTAATTTAACTTTAAGATTAACCCCCTCAGTATTAAGCTCATTTTATCTCTAAAACGAACCAAAAATATTAAATTGAATGTTATGAAAACAAAAAAACAAACGCCTCTTTTCAAGTTCATTTTATGCGGACTTTTCTTCTTTTCAACCTACTTTTCTTTTGCTTTTTCTCCACCTAATAAATCGTTTAAACTTGCCGACATTAATATCGCAGGCAAGGTAACGTCGAGCGAAAACAACGAACCTTTAGTGGGCGTGAGTATCCGCGTTGATGGTACGGACAAAGGTACTATTACGGACGTGGATGGCAATTTTTCGCTGACTGCTCCATCTGATGCCATTTTGCTTTTTACTTTTATTGGCTTTGAAACGCAAAAAGTGCCTATTAATAACCAATCGGTGATTAATATCAGCCTTGTTTCTTCTGCCAGTGCTTTAAGCGAATTAGTCGTTATCGGCTACGGTAGTGCTACTAAAAAGGACATGACGGGCGCCGTCAAATCAATCAAAAATTCTGAATTTAACCGAGGCATTATCAACTCGCCTGAGCAACTCCTGCAAGGTAAAATGGCGGGGGTCAATGTCACGTCAGCGAGTGGTGAACCCGGGGGTATTCAAGGTATTACCATCAGAGGACCGGGCGGTGTGAGAACGGGCAGTACGCCACTATTTGTTTTGGACGGTATCACTTTGGATAACTCCAGTACGGGCGGTGCTACGAATCCACTCAATTTTCTCAACCCTCAAGACATTGAAGCCATTGATGTTTTGAAAGATGCTTCGGCAACGGCTATTTATGGCTCACGCGGAGCAAACGGAGTGATTCTAATTACCACTAAAAAAGGTAAAGCA
>JAYTON010000341.1:0-3578 GCA_043747725.1 Saprospiraceae bacterium | reverse complement strand
GATGGGAATCAAATTAAAGGTTTGGAGGAGGTGTATATTAATAAGGAGGAATGATGATTTTGAATTAGGATGCGTAGGATATAAAAAGATTCTAAGGATGCGATGTAGTCCAGTTGGCAAATCCTTAACATCTTTCTAATCCTACATATCCTAATTCAGTATATAAACCATAACTTTTATTTAACGCTCTTTAACTTTATCATAAGAGTTGAGGAAAGAGAAAACGGATTACATTTGTTAAACAATACATAACTAATGAAACAACCTTACATTTCCCTACTCTTCGCTTGTCTTTTCATCACGTCTGTTTCTCATGCTCAATTAACTAAAGGTACTAAAACAATGGATTTGTTTGGTGGGCTTTCTACTTCTTTTAGTTGGTATAAAGGTGGCAATTATTTAAGTAAGGGCAATACTTTTCGCTTAAATGCTAATGGCGGTTTGGGCTATTTTTTAAATAAAAACTGGCTGTTAGGTGGCGGTGTTGGCTTGGGTTTTTCTCGTTCTTATAATAACGTTGATAATCTCTTGGGTACGACGAATGATAGAATCAGTAAAAATATAAGGATAGATTATAGTGTCCGATCTATTATTAGGTATTATGCTAAAAATACAGAGAAGCAAGGCATTTTTGTTTTTGCCAATACCCAGTTCTTAGGTTATGTTAATATATTAAAACCGGGGCTGCTTGCAGGAACATCCAAAAGCGTAACGGATAATGCTGATTTCTCATGGTGTGCGGGCATAGGTATGCATAAAATGCTCAATGAACAGATTGCGGCGGAAGCAATCTTATATTATAGCGACAATAAATTTGTTTCATTGAATGTCCATACCAGAAATTTTTTCAGGACATTAGATAAAAAGAATGTGGAAGCACCCCCTCAGTATATTGCCAAAAATCGGTGGTTAGCTGATGGTTTTCTCGGCATTAATTATGCTACAAATACTGGTAAATTGAGTGGCAGCGCAGGTATTTACGGCGGTAAAATGCTAACCGATAGATGGATGCTCGGTAGTGGATTGTCACTGTCTGCTGGTTCTGCTTCGGGAAGTATTAATTTATCACCTTTTGTAAGATATTATATTCCTGTTACCAATCGGTTGTACGTTTTCCCTTTTATTGGCTCATCCATGTACTATTATAAACAGGGTAAAACTAAATACGCCAATATTTCATTCGATAGAGGCATTGGCTACAACTATTTTTTGACGCATTCAATGGCTTTATCAGGCACTATCAATGCGAATCTGAATCTCAATAAAAGTGTCGATGATAATTCTGAAAATAAAAGAACCAATGGCAATATGAGTATCAACACTGGTTTAAACTATTTCTTTTAAGGCATAAACGCATATCCTTTCATCTGAAAAGTCGAGATGCCTAACATGGCGGAAAGAATGGGTTTGATATTCGAATTGCGGGGTTCATTCACGAGTTTGCGTTTGTAGAGCGATTGTCCGCAGACATAAAATTTAACACCATTGGCTGCCATTTCATTGATGAGTGCCGTGTTGGGATTCGGTACGCCAAATTTCTTTTGATAGGCTTCATCACTCAAAATCATGGGTGTAGCATTGAAATGAATCACTATCACCAGCTCAAAATTCTTAGCCGCAACGCCCGCTTGGCGATGCAGATTGACGAGTCGAGCCATTTTATCCAACGCAGGATTAAGCGAATCGGGTTTTTCTACACCTGCTGATATTTCAGACACAATTTTATATGGCATGGTCAAGTCTGCAATCGGCACGGCTTCAGGCACTTCAAATATACCGCCACCGCCTTTGATGACAGGATATTGCATTTGTTGTGCATTTATATTTATGGACAACAAGTATAACAAGCTAAAGAATAAGCATTTTTTCATTGCGAAATATTTTAAAGTTGATAGTTTGAATTGAGCTAAAATAAGAAAAGTAAAAGTACATTTTTGAAATGTAAAAATTATTCTATCACCCTCCTCAGTATTTTCACTTTTCACTATTCATTTTTCACTGATTTTAGGGGGCATAGGTATAAACGCACTGGTTCTTTTTTTATAGGCTTGAAATTCTGGATTATCAGCATATTTCGCTTCGAGCAAAGGAATACCTGAAACATAAAGCAATAAATAAGTGATGGTAATCGGGCTGATAATACCCCATAGACTATTTTCAACAGGTAAAGTAATGATAAAAATGCCACACCAAAGCAGCACTTCGCCGAAGTAATTGGGATGTCGCGTGTATTTCCACAAGCCAGTTTGTATAATATCGTCTTTGTTTTGCTTTTGTTTTATAAAAACGGTCAATTGATAATCGCCGATGGCTTCAAATGCAAAACCGATGAGCCACATCATAAAACCAAGCAACGTCCATATATTCAACTCCTTTGATGCCGCCACGCCAGCTATAATAATAGGTGTACTAATGATGAGCATGATAAAACCTTGCAGCACAAACACTTGCAAATAAGAGCGAATCATAATATATTGCCCCCAGTCATTGCGCATTTTTTTATAGCGAAAATCCTCCTCTTTGTCTTGACTTCTCGACGCAATATGAACAGATAGCCGCATCCCCCAAACTGTCACCAATAAATAAATCAAGGTGGCTACCGGCGATTGCGATTGCGAATAAAATAAATACATACTGATGACGACAAAGCCCGCTCCCCAAGCAATATCCGCCACATCATTCCTTTTTTGAATTAAAGAATAGCCAAACCAAATCGTTACATAAACGAGTACCACGATGGCAATTTGGATTATAAGATTTATCATTTTCTTTTAATTGAAAATTACATTGTTAAATATTACTCATTACCCACTACTTATTGCCCATTACCCATATATCGGACAATATAAAATCCTGCCGTGCTGACAATACCCGTCAAAACCGCACCCCAGACAATATCTATAAAAACAATAGTGAGAGACCAATCTTTTAAAGTCGCCAAGTTGGTTAAATCATAGGTAGCATAAGTAAAAAAGCCAAATAATGCACCTAATATGATGGCTAATTGCAGCGAGTTTTTATCTACCGATGGCATGATAGCGAATATAAAAATGCCCACAACAAAGAGCAGATAAAAAATAATGGCGGCTATCCAATTGACATTGTCAGATAATAGATTGCCTAAATATTTTTTGTAAATATCCTTCGCTACGAATCCGAGCCACGCCATATCAATGATGAAAAACACGGCGAAAGTGAGGATGTAACTGATGATTAATTTTGAGATGGGCATAGTGTAGTTCTTTTTGAATCAGGATGAGTTGGATTATTTTAAGATTTAATGGAATTAATAGTGTGGGTAAATATAGGGATTTTTCTAAAAAAATCGCAACTCTTTATTGGGAATTAAATAATTATAAGGTTTTGACGAAATAATGCTTCAATTACTGAGGGGGTACATTGAAGTCAAAAGCCCTTTGTAAATTTCACTTACTAATTCTCAAAAATTGAAAATAATAAATGAGATTACAAAGGGCTTTGGTAGTGATTTAAAATGTATGCTGTTTTTTCACGAAATTTTTGAACTTATTTTTTAACAATAGTTTGTTAAAAAATTAAGCGGCAATACAGCCGAAAGT
>JAYTON010000340.1:0-4659 GCA_043747725.1 Saprospiraceae bacterium | reverse complement strand
TAATGGGTAATTGCCTATTGTTCATCACCTACTTACCTATTACAAATTACTTATTACCCATATTATGAGGCTACTACTCGGCACAGCAAAAGGTTTGATTGTTTATGAAAAGAAAATTCATAATTGGGAAATAACTGCTGTGCATTTCTTAGGATTTCCTGTTTCAATGGTCTATGTTGATGAGCGAACCAATACGTGGTGGGCGGGTTTGCCCCATCGTCATTGGGGTCAAAAACTACATCGCTCTTTCGATAATGGTAAAACTTGGGAACAAGTCGCCTCTCCTCGCTACCCCACCGATGCGCTTTTGAAAAATGGTAAAACGGCTTCTTTAAAACTGATTTGGTGCATGGCGCAAGCAGGCGTGGACAAGCCCAATGAGCTTTGGCTCGGCACTGAACCGGGGGGACTGTTTCATTCAAAAGACGGCGGCACGACTTTTCAATTAGTAGAAAGCCTTTGGAATCATCCATCGCGGAGCGAATTATGGTTTGGTGCGGGTAAAGACGAGCCATTTATTCATTCTATTGTCGTTGATTCTTTTGATAGCAATCATGTCTATATTGCGGTGAGTTGTGCAGGTGTTTTTGAAACGATAGATGCTGGAAAGACGTGGCATCCGCGCAATAAAGGCTTGAAAGCAGCGTATTTGCCTAATCCTGATGTGGAAGTCGGGCATGATCCACATTTGTTGTTGGCTTGCCAGGTTGCTTCGTTACCTCGCAATGACAATTTGCCTCTCGCAATGACACTGTGGCAACAAAATCATTGTGGCATTTTTCGTTCTACGGATACTGGGTTGAATTGGGTAGATGTGTCGGATAAAAACGGTATTGCCAACTATGGTTTTGCTTTGGCGATTGATAATAAAAATCCGCTTAGAGCTTGGGTGATTCCGGCTATTAGCGATGAAATACGGGTGGCGCATGATTTGGCTTTATGTGTTTGTAAAACAGAAGACGGCGGCAATACATGGCAACAACTTCGCAATGGTTTACCTCAAAATCATTGTTTTGATATTGTTTTTAGGCATTCATTAAGCATTATGGAGTCAACATTGGCGTTTGGAACAACGACGGGCAATCTGTATATTTCAGAGGATTGGGGCGATTCTTGGATGTGTTTAAACCATAATTTACCGAGGATTGATTCAGTCGTGTTTTTGAAATGACCCCTCAGTTGCCGCGTTCCTCGCAATGACATTTTTATGTTTGTTAAGCCATTTGATAGCGTCTCATGTCAATCACCTTCCCTTTAATTAGAGTTTTTACAATGTGATGAGTAGAAATAAAGCCGACGAATACGCCTTTTTCAAGCACAGGTAAAGCTGTAAATATATTGTCGTTTAATAATTCAAGCGCAACGCTCATAGTATCAGAAGATTCCAAAGTAGAAAACTCGGTATTCATGATTTCTTCAAGTTTATAGATATTGAGGATGGATTTGGATAAAGCGCGGTTGTTAAAACGCTTCATCACGCAATTTAAAAAATAGCGAAAATCCGATTCACTAATGACGCCAACTACATTTCCTTCATGCATGACCAGAAGATGCGGAATAAGATTTCGTTCAAAAATACTTTTCACTAAACTTGCACAATCATCGTGAGAAACGACGAATATATCACAATTCATAATCGTAGATACAGGAGCATATATGTTCATTTTGTTAGATTAAATAGAGAAAAATTATAAGATATATTAATATTGATAAATAGAGTGTCAGAACTAAATTTTAGTTAACAATTCAAAGTTGGCAATTTAAAGAAAAGGGTATCCATTCTTTAAAAATGAATACCCTTTTAAGGATTTAAAGCATGGTTGGTTTGGTTAATGGACAAAATAATTAAGCTAAAAATTTAAATAAAACGGCAATCTAAATCCATGGCTTTGTCCTTAGCCAGTGTCCTAATAATGTCTAAAGTAGTAACAATACCCACTAATTTTTCGCCGTCCAAAACAGGTAAAGCAGAGAAAATATTGTCTCTCAACATTTCGAGAGCAACGCTAATGCGGTCGTGCATTTCAAGGGCAATTACCTTTTTGGTCATCACTTCTTCAGCCGTATGGACGCGTAAAAGCGTTTGGTTCAACAATTTATCTTCAACATGTTTGTTGAGACCTTCATGAAAACTGCGAAAACTTTGTTTGTTGATGATCCCAATAACTCGACCATGCCTCACAACCGGAATGTGCTGAATCCGCTTCCGGTCAAAAATATCTTTTATAAGGCTGATAGGATCATCAGGTAATACTACGTGTAAATCACGATTCATAATAGAAGAAACAGGTGCTAATAAATTCATCAATTGAACGGTTTAAAATGGTTAATCAAAAAATTTAAAAAATAATGAATGTAGCTTTGTATGTAAGGTTCGCCGTCCAATAAGTCAATTGTGTCGAATGGTAAGATAGTTTTTGCAAAAATTTCTTTTTGTTTTAATTTTACTTGTTTAGAAGTCTGTAAGATTGACAAACGGCTTTATTTTTTGTTTGTTGCATTTATATAAAAAACATTAAATTAATTTTTAATTTATTTTAAAAACTAAACTAACTAATCACTGCGAGCAGAGTAAAATGCGTTATAAAAAATGACACCACAACTTTCTGTAGAAGGATATTTTGAAAAAATACGGTTTATTTTGAGGGAACAAAGCAACCCTGAAACGGCACAGGGGCAAATTGCTTATATGAAGCATAAGTTCGATTATTATGGGCTTAAAGCTCCTGTATGGTTGGGCATTTCTAAGCATTTTTTTAATGAAAATGGCGAATTTCAAGGAGAAAAATTGAAAGAATTTGTCCGCATGTGCTTCGATGAATCGCAAAGGGAGATGCACTATATCGGGCTTGAAATGACCCAAAAAGCTTTGAAAAATGAACCCGAAGATTTTATTCATTTTTTAGAGGAGCTCATACTCACCAAATCTTGGTGGGATTCGGTGGATTGGCTTGCTAAACTGGTAGCTCTGCATTTTGACCGTTTTCCTCACCAAATCAAGCCCATTACTGAGGGGTGGATTTCGTCGGACGATATGTGGCTTCAGCGCATTGCTATTACATTTCAACGGTATTTTAAAAATAAAACAGACGCCGATATGCTCTTCGATTATGTGCTACGCCTCTCCCACTCCACCGAATTTTTCATTCAAAAAGGTTCCGGCTGGGCTTTGAGAGAATACAGCAAAGTGAATCCACAAGCCGTTTTAAATTTTGTTGAAAATAATAAATTGCCCAATCTGACACAGCGTGAAGCTATACGGCTGATTATTTAGATGTTTGGACATTAGATATTAGATCTCTAAAGTGTTCATTTCCAATATTTTACAATATTTTTTTAAATTTAAAACATAAATTAATTTACTTAAATAAGTACATAAGTATTTAAGTAACTACGAACTCATAATTTATAATTAAAAAACGGTCATCATCTTGACGACGACAACCGTTGGGTGTTTTTTGGATAGGTACTCTCAGATTTATTTGCCTGTGGGTAATCCACTCGCAGCGTCGCGAGGGGAAACAATTGTGAAGCCATTCGAAGTCAAAACAAGACGATCACCGACATTAATCACTTGACCATTGGGCAAAGTGACGCCTTTTGTCACCATTATATCGCTCGCGCCTGTTAGCATACTGGAAGGATTACTCGCGCGCCATGACCAGCTCATGATGTCCGTTCTTTTAGGATTTGATTTGACAGATATACCATTTTCGTTGATGGCGCGTTGAGCAGACACGCCGTTTTCTTGAATACCTTTTGCATCAAAAGTGCCAGTGCCATTGTCATTGCCGCCTGGGGCTGTGCGGAAAGTGATTTCGATTTCAAATGTAAAACCATCGTACCATGAAAGGCGGATTTTAACTTTAGGTTTCATAGCATTTTCTATGGTTTCGGAGTTCAATACTGAGGGGTAAGTGTTGGCTGATGCGTTGTTAGAAAGAGCCAATGTTGCGAGGGCGAAAGCTGATGCGAAGAATAAATTTTTCATGTGATTGATTTTGAAATTTTGATTTAAATTTTGTTCAAGAGATTTTTAAAAAAGATTTTTTTCGATTGAAAGCGTTTTGTATCGCTTACATTTATATAATCCGGCGGCTTGTCGAACGTGACATTTTTTTAAAAATAAATTTTAAATTAGACATTTTTAATAAAAATACTGAGGGGGTGTTTATATTTACCATCATTGATTTTTAAAAAATTTAAAAGATTAAAAAACGAAAATTCAACGCAATTGAAAATGGAAAATCAGAACAAAAACAGTTATCTCATTCCTTTCATTCTTGTCACCAGTTTATTTTTTCTTTGGGGCTTAGCGAATAGCTTAAACGGCTCGCTGATTAAGCATTTTCAAACGGCTCTCGACCTCAGCCGTGCGCAAGCGGGCATTGTGGATTCAGCATTTTATATCGGTTATTTCGTCATGGCTTTGCCTGCGGGCTTGGTTATGCAGAAATATGGCTATAAAAAAGGCATTATTGCAGGTTTATTGATGTATGCACTGGGTGCGCTCTTATTTTATCCCGCTGCGGACTTTCGAGTTTATGGTTTCTTTTTATTCGCTTTATTCGTGATTGCCAGCGGTTTAGCATTTTTGGAAACGGCTGCCAACTTATATATGACTGTAATGGGCGATGAAAAATCAGGTTCATGGCGCAT
>JAYTON010000339.1:0-2040 GCA_043747725.1 Saprospiraceae bacterium | reverse complement strand
GTTGGCAATCTGAGCGGGTATGAGCTGACGTAATCTGTTTTCAGCCTCAAACATAAGGTTCATCAAATCATCGTTGCCTAAAGTATTGAATTGATAATGAATGACTAAAATATTGTAAAAATACCAACTATCGAATGCTGTCACCCAATCTTTTGGCTTTACTTTTATGAGCGATTGGATGAGTTTTCGACCATTATCAGGCATGTTGAGCCAATTGCGTTGCCACCCATAAAAAGTATCAAAGTCGCGCATATTCAGTTGCGTTTCTTCCAATTTTTCTATGATTTCTTCAATGTACAGCATGCGTTTGGGCAGCGTGAGCATTTTATGACTGAGGGGGTCGACATAAATATGCGTCTCGTTGGTATTTTTCAAAAGGTCTTCGAGGTCATCTTCAAGAGTTTTAATCTTGTCTGCTAAATCTTTATCAAAATATTGCGCAGTTTTAGAATTGAGCCGTTGCAATTCTTCTTGCACCGTCGAAGGCAAGGCTTTACGCCAACCTTTCAAAGCCAAATCAAACGATTCGAGATTGATTTGCAGCTTTTTTAAGTCTTTTTTATCGGCATTACTTAAAAAATTATGAGTAAAATGCTTTCGTTTATTAAAAATTTTAGCCAAAGCATCATAATGATTGATGGCTTCATCTTTAGCTGTTAAGACATTTTTTGATTTATCGGAGAACAAAGACGCTGCGCGTAAACCACTCATTCTGAAAAAATTATTGCTCTCAAAGGCAACACCAAATAGGAATTTATGGTCGGAATATGCTTCTTTCAAAAGTCTTAATTGCGGTTGCAAATCGTTGAAATGGGCTTCATAATGCGCCATTAGCTTCTGAGCGTAAGCATCATAAATGGTGATATATCGCAAATGCAAAGCCTTCCATTTTTGAATAAAAGATGCCAATTGTTTGTTGATATAATCGCGTCCCGTGTCGCTTTTTAGCTCATCAAATACTGAGGGGTGCAAATTACTGAGGGGGTGCTTCAGAGTGTTGACATTTTTAAACAACACATCAGATGCTCGAATATCTGTTATTAATTTACTATATTCTTCTTTTGTGAATTCGTAATCACTTGTATTTAAATGATTTGCGAGTAATTCTCTGCCTTCTATGCTTTGGCTATGAGCATAATATCCCACTATTTCCGAAAAATTATTATCTCCAAAAATCGGACGGCTCAAGGCATCGTGGCTATCATCGGATTGAACTAATAGGCGCCGCGCTTGTTTTAAGGCTATTTTAAAATCGTCCTCTTTGTAGTCAATCGCCTTCCCATATTGCTCATTGCGCAACACATCGAGCAGCAACTTTTTATCATGATAAATATCTCTCAGTAGAAAAGTCAAATTGCCTAATCCGAGTTTGACAAATTCATTTTGAATCTGCATCAAGCTACCAATATCGTTCGCTACGACAGCCGTTTTCTGCCCATTCGACAAGGCATTAAATAGAATATTGCCTGTTAAATGCGTCTTGCCGGTACCATGCGCCCCTTCTACCACCGTTATTTTATTTCGCAAAACCGTTCGCAAAGCTGCACGTTGATAAGCGTCTTCGGGCAATATCGCAAACTCGTGTACATGCTCGGCTGTCCACGTAAAGTTTTGATAATCAATCTCTTGTGTCACTTCTTCATTGAGAGATCCTTCTTGATGTGGAAATAATCCCAAAGCACCACTCCAAATAATTGCGCCTTTAGCCGCTTGAACTTTTAGCAAAGCCCCATTCGGACATTCATGCAAATTATAAGCAGTATTCTCATTGTGAAAACCTAAACGATTGGATAAATCATTGCAAAATTCAGTTAATCCACCGACTCCAAAAGGATGTTTTAGGGCGAATTCTGAAAAATGTTCGGTCAAATCCAAGCTATATTTACGGCGAAAATGCTCCATTAAATAACCATTGGGTGTCACTGCGCCATTGTCTTCAAACGACATAATCCAGCTATCTATCCGATTGGGATGCGGACGAATGGTCAGATACCAAATAAAAAGCGGTGCAGCTACTACCTCGCCTTCTTGCCATGCTTC
>JAYTON010000338.1:0-2175 GCA_043747725.1 Saprospiraceae bacterium | reverse complement strand
AATTATCCTTTAAATTAATAAAAAATGAGTCCATTATTTTTGATATTAGGATTGGGTGGTCAAGAAATGCTTTTCATTTTTTTGGCAGTGTTACTCCTTTTTGGTGGTAATAAAATTCCTGAACTTATGCGCGGCATAGGCAAAGGTGTTCGTGAATTTAACAGCGCACGTGCCAATGTGGAAGATGAACTCCGGAAAGGGATGAACGAAGACCCGAAGAAAGTAGATAGCAGTAAAGAGGCTTAATCTATTTTCAATAAAATAACAATGCCTAAACTATTGTCTTTCAATAGTTTAGGCATTTAAATAAAAAAACTATAAGGTGTGACAACCTTATAGTTTTTTTTATAGCTTACGTTACCAACACTCCTTATTGATGCCTAAAATATAATTTTTCACAACGTCAATTTGAGGGGCAGACTCCGCACCTTTGAAGCCTACAATCATTTCATTTTTCAAGTATTTTCCTGCAATAGTTGTAAACTCTTTGGATAACGGCATGTAAGACCAATGCCATTTTTCTTCTTTATAACCCGTCGGGCGACCAGCTGTATAAGGCTGGCAAAAGCCATATTCAGCAGCGTGTTGTAGTAGCCAATCATATATTTTTTTACCATCACCTTTTTCAAAATGGCTATTTTCGAGATTATTGAGGTCAATATCAGTACCCCAATGATGGCGGCTGCAGCCCGGCATGGCGCTGTATTGCAGGATTTTTTTAGCGCGAGCCCAAGCGGTTTTGTCTTTCAATGCATTAAATTTAGTTTCCCAAATCGTTTTTTGATAATCAAAATTGCGGGTCGCTGAAATAATGGTCAATTTCACCCCTTCTTTTTCAGCAGCATCAGCCATTTTTTTATAGGCTTCGTAAGTCTCTTTTCGCAAATACATGTCAGGTTTGACGGCGTATTTTTTATCAATTAAAATAAAATCCGCATGTTTAGCTGGATCAAATTTACCCATCAAATAATCGGCAGTAACAGTTGGTTTTTCCTGAGAAATGAAGGAAAAATGGCTTAAAACAATGAGTGCGAACAATATTTTTTTCATAAAACAACTTTTTTAATTAAAATTCAATGAGAGACAAAAGTAATCTTTTCATTAAAACGGAAGAAACACCCCCTCAGTATTTTTCCTTGCAGATTCATTTAGAAGAGCATTATTTTGATAAAAAAATCCCTATTTTTACATTTTAAATCAAATTGTTTTAATTAAAAGTAGCGTTACACCCTCTGCATGGCAAATCAAAATCTCGACCCGACGGGCAAAAATCAATCGAACGATGAAAATATTATCGAACGCGCCTTGCGTCCGAAGGCTTTGGATGATTTTAGCGGTCAGGTAAAAATAGTTGATAATTTAAAAATATTTATTGGGGCTGCTAAAATTCGCGGCGAAGCACTCGACCATGTTTTATTGCATGGACCTCCGGGCTTGGGCAAGACCACTTTGGCGCATATTGTCTCCAATGAATTAGGAGCAAACCTTAAAATGACCAGCGGGCCCGTGATTGAAAAACCCGGCGACTTGGCAGGTCTCTTGACCAATTTGGATACTGGTGATGTGCTTTTTATAGATGAAATCCACCGTTTGAATACCGTCGTTGAGGAGTATCTCTACTCAGCGATGGAAGATTATCGGATTGATATAATGATTGATTCGGGTCCGAATGCCCGCTCTATTCAAATTACACTCAATCCTTTTACGCTCATAGGCGCAACCACGCGTATGGGTTTGCTCACAGCTCCCATGCGGGCGCGTTTCGGTATCAATTGCTTGCTCGATTATTACGATGTGGAAACTTTGAAAGGCATTATTTTTAGGTCTGCCGACATACTCAAACTGCCCATTACTGAGGGGGGGGCAAATGAAATTGCGCGAAGAAGTAGAGGCACCCCGCGCATTGCGAATGCCTTGTTGCGCCGCGTGAGAGACTTTGCACAAATGAAAGGGGATGGTAAAATTGATATTGAAATTGCTCAATATGCCTTGAATGCCTTGAATGTGGATGAAAGCGGCTTGGATGAAATGGACAACCGTATTTTGACAACCATTATTCATAAATTTAAAGGTGGTCCTGTTGGTTTGACGACTATTGCCACAGCTGTCGGTGAAGAAACAGGCACTATTGAGGAAGTCCATGAGCCATTTCTGATTATGGAAGGCTACATCATG
>JAYTON010000337.1:0-2017 GCA_043747725.1 Saprospiraceae bacterium | reverse complement strand
TTATTAATATGGAAAATGATAGTTTTCTATCTGATTCGATAGAAGATGCCAATGAAATAGAGCAATATTTAGAAATTGAGAAAAAACACAATCATGTAGCGAATGCCTTAAAAATAATGAAACAAGAATGTAGAGATTTGGTAGAAGCAGCGTTTTATAAGCGGCTTTCAGGAGATGAAATTGCCAAATTACTGGGCTATACGGAAAGCTTTGTAAAAGTCAAAAAATTTAGATGTTTGGAACAACTGAGGAAAATGGTTAGAGAGATTTGATTTTGATTTTTTATTGAAATATTAATTCATTATTACAGAACTGGAGTTCCACACTACAAATATGGAAACGTTTGGCTATTCGGGTAAACCGACTTTTGAAAAATTTATTTTTAAGATGGGCATATCCAACACACCATTTTGCCCGTAAAAAACATCCTAAGGTAAAAGGAAATTCCTTGAACCATCGGCTAAATCCAACTTTCATTTGACGGAATACGACATCATAGAACTTTGTAGGCAGCAAGACCCGAAAGCGCAAAAATTGCTGTACGACCGATACGCACCGAAGATGTTCGGCGTGTGTCGGCGCTATGTTTTGAGCCGAGAGGATGCCGAAGATGTACTGGTGGAAGGGATGTTCAAGGTTTTTGATAATATTCACTCGTATCAAGGTGCCGGTAGTTTTGAAGGTTGGATTCGCCGTATTGTGGTCAATGAAGCGTTGATGTTTTTACGTAAAAAACGCTTGCTCACGGTGGATGCTGATGCCGCCGACCTCAGCACCATCGAATTGAGCCATCCCCTCAGTATCGAGCATGAATTGGCTGCGCAAGACATCCTCAAACTGCTTGAAAAATTGCCCACCGGCTATCGCACTATTTTTAACTTATATGTGATTGAAGGTTATAAGCATATCGAAATTGCCGATATGCTGGGTATTAGTATCAACACATCCAAATCTCAATTAATATTAGCAAAAGAAAAATTGAGAAAAATGATGAGCTTTAAGGAGTTATGAGTTGAAAATTGAAAATTTTCAATTTTCAATTTTCAATTTTCAATTTTCAATTTTCAATTTTCAATTTTCAATTTTCAAAGTTATGGAAAATGAGAAAGACATATTTGACATCTTGCGAGAAGAAAGCGAAAATCTGAGCGAGATACCACCCACCGAAGCATGGCAACGGCTCGAAAAACGCTTGACTAAAACGCGAAAGGTGAAGCGCAAACGCCGCCCGATGCAGTTGCAATTGGTAGCTATTTGTATTGCCGTTATTTTGATTTTATTAGTCGGTGTGGTGAGTTGGTATGTGACGAAACAACATGAGGATATACTGAGGGGGCGGCGTGAGTTCGCAGGTCTTCGGTTTTTGAATGGGCAATGGGTATCTTCCGATAAAAAAACATTAGATGTAATGGCTTGGGATTTGAAAGATTCGCTATTGCTGTTGGGTGAAAAGTCGCTTTATTTTGGCAATAATTTGATTTCAAAAACGCCTGTTACGATTAAAAATGTGGGAAAAGACAATATTTTAATTTATAACAATAAAAATTACTTGCTGAAAGATATTAAAAATAATACATTTATTTTTAATTCAAAAAATGGAGGAGAAGTCCGATTGCGCAAAGCAAGCGATGACCGATTTACACTATCATTTGGAGAAGGGATGATTTTCGTTTTTAAAAAAGAATAATTCAATGATAACTGTCAGACTCAAATCGAACAACGATGAGGTATATATCCTCCAAAAACTGCTGCGAAAATTAGGATACACTGTCCTGCCTGACGGTGATTTTGGTTCTAAAACCGATAAAGCTGTCCGTGATTTTCAATTTTATCATAGCCTCATTGCTGACGGCATTGTAGGTACGCGGACTTGGGATTTGCTTTTTGCCAAGGCATTTAAAGCAGGGGAGGAAATTCTGGGAACAGATATTTATCAACATGATATGACCACTACCGATAGTTTTTGGCAAGATTTGCAGTCAAAACATTATTTCTGTTTTGTCAAATCTACGGAAGG
>JAYTON010000336.1:0-3530 GCA_043747725.1 Saprospiraceae bacterium | reverse complement strand
CTGCTGCACCGATTTCAAGCGTCTTGGGATCGTGTATTTTAATAAAACCGAAAAATAAGATTATAAAAAATGCGAACGTTAATTTTTTCATTACAAGTTATTTGATTGTTAAAAAAGGAGAATTTTCGCCGACTGGCAATTTTTAAGGCAATTTTATGGATGTTTTGAGACGTTGGTCTTAAATATGTCAAAATTAATCAAAACCCCAATTAAATTTTACCATTTTTACAATAAATAAAATAACTATACACAATGAAGAACCATAACTTTTTAGTAATCCTGGTTATCATCTTTTCTATGATAGATACATCTTTTGCGCAAGCGCCTCAAGTAGGCATTTTCGACACCGCTGTAGATGTCGGCAAACCAAAATTAGCGGGTAGCTCTTCTTATGACTTCACCAAACAAGAGTATTCGCTGAAAGGCTCTGGTTATAATATTTGGTTTAACAGGGATGAGTTTCATTATGTTGCCAGCCGTATCAAAGGCGATTTTATTGTCACTGCTGATTTTGAATTTCCCAATCCTGTTGGTAAAGACCCCCATCGCAAATATGGTTGGATGGTCAGAGAAAACTTGCAAGAGGATGCCGCTCATTTCACGGCTACCATTCATGGCGATGGTTTGACAGTCGCTCAATGGCGCGTCATGCGGGGCGCACATATGAGAGATCCTCAAGACGAATTGTTTTTTCCAAAGAAAAAAGCAAGAACTATTCAAATTGAACGGAAAGGGAAAACCTATACGATGCGGATAGCTAATGCGGGCGAACCCTTACAATCTTATGGCTCAGTGACCATGGAAAATATCGGTGATAATCCATATGTGGGCCTATTTATTGGCTCGCACAATGCGGATGCTATTGAAGAAGCCAGAGTTTGGAATGTGCGCGTGGACAAAGTGATGCCTCCTACTTTTAATTTCAATGGTGCTGATTCCATTGGTAGCCGATTGGAAATATTAGACGTTTTTACAGGCAATCGCAAAGTTGTTTATGAAAATCCGACTCGATTCGAAGCACCCAATTGGATGCCCGATGGCAAAAAATTATTATTCAATAGCAAAGGATCTATTTGGACGATCCCAATAGATGGCAGCACCGCACCAACCAAGCTCAATACAGGCACAGTAGAACGCAACAATAATGACCATGTCATTTCTTTCGATGGCAAAATGCTGGGCATCAGTAGCAGTCGAGCAGGTATGTTTGGCGGCGGCTCTACCATTTATGCATTGCCCCTAACAGGCGGCGAACCCAAGCTTATTACTGAAAAAACACCATCCTATCTGCACGGTTGGGCGGCTAATAACAAAGAGGTGTATTATGTGGCGCGCAGAGATACCAATCGCAATTCGCTCTATCATGTTTTTAAAGCGAACATAGATAATGGCGTTGAAACTCAATTGACGCGCTATACATTCGGTCATGTGGATGGACCTGAAGGTTCACCCGATGGCAAATGGATTTATTTCAATGGCAGTATGACAGGCACCATGCAACTTTGGCGCATGAAAACCGATGGAACAGGTCAAGAACAATTGACTTTTGACCAATACAATAATTGGTTTCCGCATATTTCGCCCGATGGGAAATGGATTGCCTATATCTCTTTTGCTGACGATATAGACCCTACAACACACCCTGGCGGCAAGTCTGTCAGCTTGAAATTGATGCCCGTTAATGGAGGATTTCCAAAGATCATCGCTTATCTTTATGGGGGTCAAGGAACAATTAATACACCTTCATGGTCGCCCGATAGTAAGCAAATTGCATTTGTCAGTTATTCAGGTCGGGTTAAATAGACCCCCTCAGTATTTCAATAAAAAATCAACGAAAAAAAGTCAACTATGAAAAATCTAAACAAGTTTATTGGACTCCTCTTAATTTTTACATCTTCTTTCAATCTATCGGCACAACAAGACGGGTGGATAGAACTCATCAATGGCAAAGACTTTACAGATTGGAAAGCCAGTGAAAATGAGAGCACTTGGTCTGTGGTAGATGGCATGTATCAAGCCGTCGGCAAAAGGTCTCATTTGTTTTATACTGGAAAGCACCTTAAAGAAGGGTTTAAAAATTTTGAAATAGATGTTTGGGTCAAGACCTTTAAATTAGCCAATTCAGGGATTTATATTCATACACAATATCAGCAAACTGGCTGGCCCTCAAATGGTATGGAGATACAAGTCAATAATACCCATATTGGCGAAGGTGATTATATCGAATTCAAAAAAATGGCGAGTTTGTATGGCTACCGAAATCTCTATAAGACTTTTGCAAAAGACAGTGTCTGGATGAATGTCAAAGCCAAAGTAGTTAGCAATCGGGTGCAAATATGGCTGAATGGCTTAAAAACAGTCGATTATATTCAAGCTGAAAACCCGCCTTCGGGTGTTAAACGATTGAGCAAAGGCACTTTCGCCCTTCAAGGTCATGATGTTTTGAGTAAAATGCAATACAAAAGTTTTAAAGTTCGCAGACTGCCTGATGATGCCCGTTCTGATGTGGCAGCACCGATCTTGGGCGTTTGGTTTGATAGCCTTAGAGTTTGGCAAAATCGACAATTTGCTTTTATAGATTTGAATCCACACACCAATATGTCAGCGGCTGAACTTGCCAATTATGATTATCAAACCGGTATTAATGTGGCACTCGTCAAAAATATAGGAGATAAAATAGCATTAAGTTCTGCCAAAAATTTTCCCATATTTAAGGGAGTAAGAGTCAATTCCAGTACGCTTAATGCCTTGAAAACCTCAAATGAAGACTATGTTTTAGGCGTAAGCATCGATTTAAAATCAGCTCAAGTATTATTGTCTTCGGGCAAAATCAATATTTGGGCGCATAAAGGCGAAGCATTAACCTTAGAAAATGCCGAAGCATTATTGGATTTAGCAAAGAAAAATAATGTAGCAATTGAAATAGACAATGAAGCTAAAACACCCTCCATTGAGGTACTTAAATTGGCTAAATCCAAAGGCTGTCAATTTACTTTTTCAGGACTTGTACCTGCTTCCAAATTAGAAAATTCTACTTACGTGATAAATGCTATTAAAGGAGCAGGATTGGATTATAAAGACATTTATGTACCAAAATAATCGTCGTTAAAAAATCATTTAATCAAACTTTAATTATCAAAATTTATGAAAATGTTTCACTTAAAAAGTGCTTTAGTAGGGCTTGTCCTTTGTCTGCTTTCTACTTCGGTGGACGCTCAACAATTCAAAGTCTTGTTGTTTTCAAAAACGGATGGCTACCACCATGAATCAATCAATGAAGGCGTGACGGCTATCAAACAATTAGCCAATCGGCATACATTCTCCGTAGATTGGCAGGAAAATGCCTCCGTTTTTAACGATAAAAACCTTGAAAAATACCAAGCCATTATCTTTTTAAACACAACAGGCAATATTCTAACCGATGAACAACAAGCAGCTTTTGAGAAATTTATCAAATCGGGCAAAGGATTTGTCGGCATTCACAGCGCGACCGATACGGAATATGATTGGGCATGGTACACCAAATTAGT
>JAYTON010000335.1:0-3125 GCA_043747725.1 Saprospiraceae bacterium | reverse complement strand
TCGTTTATTTAAATAGTGTTGAATTAGCAAAGCAAAGGGTAAAAGAAAGGGTTTTAAAAGGTGGACATCATATTGAAGCTGAGGTGATTGTAAGGCGTTATCATGCTGGTTTGAAAAATTTTTTACATTTGTATATACCTGTTTGCGATAAGTGGTTAGTTTTTGATAATTCTTCAAGCCAACCTATAGTATTTGCAGAAGGTAATAATGATAATTTTAAAACGATTTATAATAATTTGCTTTGGGAAAAATTTATAAATCATGGAAATTTAAAAAAGTGAAATAGCTGAAAATATACTGAGGGGGTTCCAAAAAGCCGTTGATAAAGTATATGCCACCGCCCATAAAAACGGTGAAGAACTTGTTGTCTCAGATAAAGATGGGAAGGTGATTAAAATTAAGCCCTAAAATTCTTTTATGAAAGTCATTGCTATTTCTGATACCCATAATCAGCATGAAAATTTGATATTGCCCGAAGGCGATATGCTTGTTCATGCAGGTGATGTATCGGGGCAAGGCAAGGCATTGGAAGTTGAGCGGTTTTTGAAATGGTTTTCAGAGCAGCCGCATGAGCATAAAATTTTTATAGCGGGCAATCACGATTTCTTTTTTGAGCGCATGCCCGAATCGTATATTTTGTCTTTGATTCCGCCAAATGTGATTTATTTGAATGATAGCGGCGTGATGATTAATGGCGTGAAAATATGGGGTTCGCCTGTGCAGCCGTGGTTTTATGATTGGGCATTCAATCGGCAACGTGGTTCTGAAATTTTGAAACATTGGGATTTGATTCCTTCGGATACCGATATTTTGATAACGCATGGACCTGTTCATGGTATTTTAGATAAAACTCAAAACGGTTCAAGAGCCGGTTGCATGGATTTGCTGAATACTGTTCGATGTATTCGCCCTAAATTTTCGATTTGTGGGCATATACATGAAGCGTATGGGCAGGAAACATCATTGGGCACGACTTTTATCAATGCCAGTGTTTTGAATTTGTCATATCAATTGGTGAATAAACCGATTGTTTTTGATATTTAATTAAAAACTTTGCAAAGCATTTTACGTTTTAAGTATAATAAAAAAATATTTTATTTTATGGCTGATATAACTGAAAAATCCCTCAATTTCATTGAAGAAATTGTTGAAAATGACCTTGAAACGGGTAAACATAAGACCATTATTACCCGTTTTCCACCCGAACCGAATGGCTATTTGCACATCGGTCATGCTAAAGCTATATGCCTTAATTTTGGATTGGCTAAAGAATTTAATGGTAAAACTAATCTCCGTTTTGACGATACCAATCCAACGAAAGAGGATATTGAATATGTGGATTCTATACGCGAGGACGTGCAATGGTTGATTGAGCCTTTGGGGATTCATTGGGCAGCAGAACATTATGCGTCAGATTATTTTGATACAATATATGAGTTGACTTTGAAGCTTATTCAAAAAGGCTTGGCTTATATAGATGACTCATCAGCTGAGGAAATAGCCGCATTGAAAGGCACGCCTACGCAAGCTGGTGTGAATTCACCTTTCAGAGAGCGAGCAATTGAAGAGAATATGGATTTATTTGTTCGGATGAAAAATGGTGAATTTACTGAGGGGTCTCATGTTTTGAGAGCGAAGATTGATATGGCTTCGCCGAATATGCACATGCGTGACCCACTTTTATACCGCATCAAATTTGCACATCATCATCAAACGGGCGATAAATGGTGCATTTATCCGATGTACGATTATGCACACCCGATTTCAGATGCCATTGAAAATATTACCCACTCTGTTTGTACTTTAGAGTTTGAGGTGCATCGCCCATTGTATGATTGGACGATTAAAAATTTAGATATTTTCCCTTCGCGTCAGATAGAATTTGCGCGTTTGAACTTGACATATACTATTATGTCGAAGCGTAAATTGCTTCAATTGGTTCAAGAGAATGTCGTCAATAGTTGGGATGATCCGCGGATGCCCACTATTTCAGGCTTGCGTCGGCGAGGCTATACCGCTCAGTCATTGCATGAATTTGCGAATAAAATAGGTGTTGCTAAGCGTGAAAATGTGATTGATGTATCGCTTTTGGAGTTTTGTCTGCGGGAGGATTTGAATAAAACAGCACACCGGATTATGGCTGTATTAAATCCTTTGAAAGTGGTTATTACAAATTATACAGGCACTGAAACAGTTGAGATTGAAAACAATCATGAAGATGAAAATGCAGGGAAAAGACAAGTGCCTTTTTCAAGCGAAATATATATTGAGCAAGATGATTTTATGGAAAATCCGCCCAAAGGCTATCATCGTTTGACTCCAGATGGATATTTTAGATTAAAAGGGGCATATATCATTCAACATGTTGAAACGATTAAAAATACTAATGGATGGGTTGAAGAAGTCAGATGTGAATATGTTCCTAATTCACGAAGCGGCAACGACCAATCGGGCATAAAAGTTAAAGGCGTCGGGCATTGGGTGAGTGCGAATGATGCAGTGACGGCTGAGTGCCGTTTGTATGATCGATTATTTACCATTGAAGAACCCGATGGCGATAAAGACCGTTCGTTTTTAGAGTTTATAAATCCAAATTCATTGACGGTTTTACCTAAAATATATGTAGAGCCGAGTGTGAAGAATTTGAAAGCAGGGGATAGGGTTCAGTTTTTAAGGCATGGATATTTTTGCGTTGATAAAGATTCCACAACGGATAAACTCGTTTTTAACAGGACCGTCACGTTGAAAGATGGTTGGTCAAAGGATGTGAAAAAATAATAGCGTCTTAATTATATAAATTATTGAGTTAAATGTTAAGAAAAGTTTAGTAAATGACTTCTAAAGCATTGATTTTCAATAATTTAGGAAATAGTAAAATAAAAATTTCAAAAGTAATGCCTTAGGGGTACGATTTTTGCAAAACTGATAAAGGAATGATATGACAATAAATCATTCCTTTTTTTATGCAAATCTTAAATTTATATTCAAACGAAATGTTAATATTTAAGATTTATTTTATTTAAGCCCCTGTAAGTCTTAGTTTGTGAGGTGAAATGAGAAATTTTAATTAACCGATATTAAGAAAAATATATAAATCACTTTACACCGATGAGAAGCTATTTATT
>JAYTON010000334.1:0-5197 GCA_043747725.1 Saprospiraceae bacterium | reverse complement strand
CTTTATAAGTCTTGAGAAAACGTGATTCTAACAAATTAAGCGATTTGCGATTTAACTTCCTTTTCGTTAGACGTCCATGTATCTTGATAAAATTCAACAATGCCGGTTTCTAAATTGTGTTTGGCTCCTATCTCTCCCAAACTAACCCACAAATTTACCCCTGAAAAACAGGGTCGCTCGTTCGCAATCTCCGACTGCGGATGCCTATTTTGAGGTCTCTTGACCCCTCAGTCCCCCGACGCTGCTAAAAATATGGCAAAGGTGGTATTGTCGATGCTATTGGTACAGCCTTATTTGGCAAAATGACTTTCACAAAAGGCGTACCTGATGCTTCCAACTTTCACGAATACTGCATATGATACGCATGAACGAAGCACCCAAAGCAATTGACGTACATTTTATTAAAAACGAGATAGCTCTGACTGGCTTGGGTGAGCCACCCTTTCCACCTATTTTCGGTGCTGTCGCTAATGCGCTTTATAAAGCTACAGGCAAGTGTTTTTATCAACAACCTTTCAATCCTGAATTGGAGAAAAGAAAGGTTTAAGGCTTTTGAAAAAATAATCCGCCTTGTGAACTGTTGGGTCTGCAAGGCGGATTATTCATTTTATACTGAGGGGTCATAACTTCACAAACGCTGGGTTACTAAACCCATAGTTAAGCGTTTTTCTTTTTAAATATGCGTTATTTGAATTTCGTAAGTTTCTCTTTCTAAATCGTTACTTTAGCATTCTTTCATGTTATAACTTTGCAGTGAAATTGTTTAAAATAAAAATCATAAAAATATGAAAAAGCGCACATTAGGCAATCAATTAGAAGTATCCGCCATAGGACTCGGCTGCATGGGCATGAGCTTTGGTTACGGACCCGCAGGCGATACAAAGGACATGATAAAAGTCATCCGTGCGGCTGTTGAGCAAGGCGTTACATTTTTTGATACCGCCCAGGTTTATGGACCTTATACCAATGAAACACTTGTTGGAGAAGCCTTAGAACCCTTCAAAGGTGAAGTGGTGATTGCCACCAAATTCGGTTTCAACTTTCAAGATGGTAAAATGGCGGGCTTAAACAGTCGTCCCGAAAACATCAGAAAAGTAGCAGAGGAATCCATGAAAAGGCTTAAAATAGACGTGATTGACCTATTTTATCAGCACCGCGTTGACCCCTCAGTACCTATTGAAGATGTGGCAGGGGCTGTAAAAGATTTGATTCAAGAAGGAAAAGTCAAGCACTTTGGGCTTTCAGAAGCGGGTGCAAACACCATTCGCAAGGCTCATGCTGTACAACCTGTAACGACTCTACAAAGTGAATACTCGCTCTGGACGAGACAACATGAAAAAGAAATTATACCCACCATTGAAGAACTCGGCATCGGTTTAGTGGCTTATAGTCCACTCGGCAAAGGCTTTTTAACGGGTAAAATTAATGAAAAAACGCAGTTTGCCGAAGGGGATATTCGCAATGCCTTACCAAGATACACCGAAGAGGCCCGTAAAGCCAATCAAGCCTTAATTGATATAATAAACAAATTTGCAGTAAACAGAAATGCTACCCCTGCCCAAATTGCCATAGCTTGGGTATTGGCTCAAAAGCCGTGGATTGTGCCGATTCCGGGTACAACAAAATTGCACCGTTTGACTGAAAATAATGGGGCTGCTTCCATTACGCTGACGGCAGCAGAACTTCAAGAGATTGAAGTGGCTTCTACTCAAATTGAAGTAGTCGGTACGCGATATACTGAAGCAATGGAAAAGTCAACGGGCTTATAATTTTTTGTAAAAATACTAAGGGGGTGCTTTTATCAGTTGAAAAGCACCCCCTCAGTATTTTCCCTCATTTTAAATAGCATTACTTCGTGAGAAATTGTATCAATAAACCCAATTCAAAAGATGAATAACAACCGTTTTTTACTCATTCTAATTCTTGGCTTACTATCAGCCATTGGGACCCTTTTCAATAGACACTTACTTGTCTGGTTTTCCAACTATTGCTGCTGATTTGCACGTAACAGTTGATGCCGTTTCTTATTCATTATCCAGTTTTTTCATCGGTATTTCTTTGGGACAATTAATTTATGGACCTTTATTAGACCGTTTTGGTCGTAAAAAACCACTCATGATAGGATTAGTCATTTATGTAGTGGCTTCATTGGGTTGTGCTATTGCACATACAATCGAGATGCTCATCATTTTTCGTTTTTTGCAAGCCTTGGGTGGTTGTGTAGGGATGGTGGCACCTCGGGCAGTTGTGCGAGATATTTTTCCTGTTAGCGAAAGTGCCAAAATATTTTCTACTTTAATCCTCATATTGGGTGTATCGCCTATCATTGCACCCACCATTGGTAGTTATATGATTGTGTCTTTGGGTTGGCAATCGGTATTTTGGCTACAATCCTTCATGGGCGTTTTATTGTTGATAGCAGTCGTGTTTCTATTGCCTGAAAGCAAGCAACCCGACCCAACATTTTCGCTTAAACCCGCACCTATTATTTCAAGTTTCTGGAATGTATTCAAGACCCCTCAGTTTTTGACTTATACATTGGCGGCTTCTTTGGTTTCGGCGGGTGTATATGCCTATTTGTCGGGTTCGCCCTTTGTATTTATGAAGATTTTTAAAGTCAATGAACAGCAATACGGTTGGATTTTCGGCTTTTTGGCAGCAGGATTAATTATGAGTAGCCAATTAAATAATCTGTTGTTGAATAAATTTAGTAGTGAGTGGATAATTAAAACAACTTTGTTGATACAGACCACTATTGGCGTTCTTTTATGTGTTTCAAGTATAATGGGTTGGCTTACTTTATTCAATGCTATTGTACTTATATTTTTATTCTTATGCTGTCAGGGTTTCAGCTTTCCGAATGCTGCGGCTCTTTCGATGGCTCCCTTTAAAAAAGAAGCGGGTACGGCTTCGGCACTCATGGGGGCGTTTCAGATGGGATTTGGTTCATTGGCAGCCGCTTTGGTTGGTTATATGAGCAATGGTACAAGTGTCCCTATGACAGGCGTGATGGCGGGTTGTGCGGTATTGGGTTTAACTATGTTGCTCATTGGTTTATATAATTTAGAAGGGAAAAAGGTTGCTTTACAGTAAATATACAGGTAAATTGAAGAAGTGAGTACTCGACATACGGAACAAATCTACGGAGCATTGAAGGTTGAAATTGTCTACGTATTAAGGGCAAGCACCCGCTCAGTTGCCACGTTCCTCGCAATGACATTTACCCATTTTTAAACCCAAAACGCTCGACTATCCCTCTGATAATCAAGCGTTTATGATTCAACACCCCTCAGTATTTTACAATTAAAACTCCTGCATCTCCTGTTGTCCTTCCGGTTTTTTATTGCTCTTTTTGAATAAAGACGCATCGGCTTTGCCAAATGGAATTTGGAGAGCTAATTTAAAATAGCGGGTATCACGGCGGCGCATTGTCTCTTGGATATACGTTGGCAGTGTGAAAGTCGTAATGTCTTTGCGAGAGTTGAATACATCATTGACAGAAAATACCAAGCTCGCTGCATTATTGAAAAATGATTTTTTAACCGCAAAATCCATGTACACTATGCCTTGGCGATTGCCTTGTGGAATAGGGCGATTGCCTTCGTAAGCACCATTTAACTGCACTGAAAAATTAGACGGCAAGCGATAATTCAAACCCACTTTCGCATTGGCAGCCCAACCGCTGTTGGTGAAAGTATCAACCGTCACATTGAATTTGAAAACATTGGCATTGAGCATGACATCAAAGTTTTTACCAAAACCCAATTTTAAAGTGTTGTCAATGCCATAAGTCAATTCATTTTTACCATTCACAAAATTAGTCACCAATACTGAAGGGTCGGTTGCAGACGGGCTGACTAAAGGTTTGATGGTATTGGTTTCATTGCTCACATAGAGCGAAGACAACCAATTGTTAGAACCAAAAATTTTATTGTAATTCAACTCCGCCAAATTGATAAACTCTGGTTGCAAGGCAGGGTTGCCAATTTGTATATTTTGTTTATCATTGGACTTGATGCCTGGCATGATTTGCATCTGGTTCGGACGTTGTATTTTACGGCTGAAATTAACGCCTATTTCAGTCGCTTCATCTAATTTTTTAGAAATATAAAGCGATGGAAACAACGAATTCAACAAATCTTTACCCGTTGCATTCGGAAAATTATAGCCAAAATTAGGCTGGTCTGCCAAACGAGAAGTACCTGTCAAATTGGATTGTTCAAAACGCAAACCCGCTTGATAACTGATTTGATTTTTTAGGCGACCCGAATACATAATATAAGCCGCATTGACACTCTCGCTGACGTGCGCATCTTGGGAATATTGATTATCAATTATGTAATCATTATTGGTGTAATCAAATGGCTTGTAAAAATAGTTTTGATTACGGACATTCCAAAAACTGCGCACGCCCATTTCAACCTTTGTGGAGTCATTGATTGGATTGACATAATCCATCTGAAAGACGACTTGGTCAGTCGTATTCGCATCATTAATTTTTACTAATTCAGGATAATTAGCCAAAGCCACGCCCTTGCTATTGAAGCCCGATGTGTTCCAATTTGAGGTATTTGTCTTATCGCCCCAGCTATAATTGAATAGGGTTGTTAACGATTTGTTTTTAGTAGCATATGTTTTTTTCCATTGCGCCTCAAGGCTATTTCTATTAAAATCATTTTCAGAAAGCGTTTGACGCGCGCCATAACTTGTTATTTGTTGAGCTGCCGTTAGAAATTGATAGTTTTGAACGGCTGAAATATCAAACAATCCGCCTGAAACTGTTCCTGATAAAGACAAAATATTTCTATTGTTAAGAGTATAATCTACGTTTAAACGCCCTGTTTGAAACAAATTTTTATAAGTAACAAGAGAATTTTGAGAATAATAATTTTGAACCACCCCCTCAGTATTCCGGCTTGTGCGATTCACATAAGCGGGAGTCGGCACATTTGCATTATTGATACTGTAAAAACCCGAAATATTCCATTTTCCTTGATTCATATTCAAATTCAACATACTATTATAGCGGTCTTGATTGCCCACGCCCAAGCCAATAACACCGTTGTATCCAGCTTTGTGATTCTGCTTTAAAACGATATTCAAGATACCACCCATTGTAGAAGCCTCGTATTTAGCCGAAGGATTTGAAATCACCTCTACGGACTCAATTTGGTCAGACGGAATTTGATTCTTAGGC
>JAYTON010000333.1:0-2389 GCA_043747725.1 Saprospiraceae bacterium | reverse complement strand
GTTTTGCCAGCACCCGATGGTGCTGTGACTATGATTAACTTATTCATTAAACCAAATTAGCAATTAACTCTTTCATTTTTTCCAATTCATCTTTCATTTGTACTACCAAATGCTGAATTTCTGACGAATAGGCTTTAGAACCTAAAGTATTGATTTCGCGCCCAACTTCTTGAGTAATGAAATTAAGGGTTCTGCCTTTCGAGGTATTTTTTTTATCATCCAGCGTCTCTACGAAATAGCGACAATGCTGTTCGAGGCGCACTTTCTCTTCCGTCACGTCTATTTTTTCAAGATAAAACAAGACTTCTTGTTCAAAACGATTTTCATCAACGTTTTCTTTTCCTAAAAACTCTTCAAGATTTTGACGCAGTCGCTGACGCAATTTGATAATCCGTTCTTTTTCATAAGGTGCAATCGCTTTGAGCAAATTGAGGATATTGGCTACGCGGTCATACAAATCTTTTTCCATAGCACCCCCCTCAGTAAAACGGAACTTTTTGAAGTCTTCGAGTGCTTCAGCAAGGGTTTGCTGTGCTACTTCCCACTCCTCATCAGGCACGCCCTCTTCGTCAGTGCCGACAATATTGGGGAGACGCAAGATAGCTGAGAGTAAATCGTTGGCAGGCAAATCCAACTCATGGGTCAGCCCTTTGAGTTCCTTGTAATATTTTTTAAAAAGCTCATGATTCAGAGCATAATCATCTTCACCTGTAAGAGATTTGATATTAATGGATACATCAATCTTCCCACGCTCAGCTTGATCAGTGAGAATACGGCGAAGTTCTATTTCCTTAGCTTTATAATTGTAAGGCATTTTGAAACGGATATCCGTCATTTTAGAGTTCAAAGCACGTACCTCAACGGTGATGCTTTTATCGTCAAAAGTACGAGTTGCCCGTCCGTAACCGGTCATTGAAAGGAGCATATTACAACAGTTTATGATAAATGAAGCGCAAAGATAACAAAAGGTATGTAAGTGTTGCGAATTTGGCGGTTTCATCATTTATTTGCGGAGAAAAAAATATTTTTTGAAAAAAAATTACATAAAGTGTTGATAATCAATCAAATACCTGTATTTTCGTTTCACTATTCACATATGACACACTTTCGACCCAGTTATTAATCATTTTTTTTACTGAAACTATCATTTTTATTAAATAAATGAAGCATTAGCATACTTTCAGCGTGAGCTAATGCGAGTCAAATTTTTGTGTGTTTTACATATATTTTTAAAATAAATTTTAAAAATATAATACAATTGTAATTTGGCTTAAAATTTGCCTTTTCCTTATAAAGTATTGATTTTCAAATATATAAAGCATTGAGAATTAATTTTTTTTAATAGTTTTTTGAAAAAAAGTTGCGCAAATACTTTTTTATATCAAAATAAAAATGAGAAATTTGCCGCGCTTTTGACAAAACGAAAGAGATACTGAACTAAAATTTATAATTTATCCAAAATCAATTTATAATGAGAAAAGCTGACATTGTAACAGCAATTTCTGAGAAAACCGGACTCGCCAAAGTAGATGTATTGGTAACACTTGAAACGTTCTTTAACGAAGTACGTGACACGATGGGCAGTGGAGAAAATGTTTATATTCGCGGTTTCGGGTCTTTCGTCATCAAACGCCGCGCACCTAAAATGGGTCGGAATATCAAACGTGGCAAAACAGTTCAGATTCCTGAGCACTACATCCCTTCTTTCAAACCTGCTAAAGTATTTACTGAGCATGTGAAAAGCAAGGTCAACTCGTTGCCAAGCGACGAAGGCGCTGACGATTAAAGGACACTCAGATTGAGGCTCTTTATTGGGATATTGAAATAACATCACGTTTCAATATCCCAATATTTGTTTTTAGTATGACCAAAAGTGCACTTAAACTGCTGTAATGGCTGACGGTGTATTTTGAAAATTCAGTTTTTATACAATGAACAAACAACAACTCATTGTCGTCGGCTCGGCGATTGCTCTATTTTTCATCCTCTATTTTGGTTGCGATACCAAAACAAAAGAGCAAAAAGCCATTGCTCAATCTCGTTCTCTTACCACCGAAGTCTTAGATATAAAAAGCCACGCTGAAGCCACCTTAACCTCACTCGATGCTACACAAAAGGTGGGTATTCAATCAATAATGGCTCAATCACCTACGAAAGGCAGCGATTCAATTAGCATTTTAAAACAACTTTCTGGTGCTTGGCACAATGCTAAGCATGATGAAATAGCCGCTTGGTATGCCGAACAAATAGCAGATATTGAAAAAACAGAGGAAGCCTGGAGTATTGCAGGAGCGAATTATTATTTAGCTATTGCTCAAAATACGGATAAATCAATGAGAGACTTTTGTACCCAAAGAGCCGTAAATGCTTTTCAAAATGCCATCTCGCT
>JAYTON010000332.1:0-13581 GCA_043747725.1 Saprospiraceae bacterium | reverse complement strand
GTTTATACACTCCGTCTGAACAGCGTGTATGATGGACCTACCATCATCTTATTTATAGCATCTCAAAGCCTTCGCTTTGAGTTCAGGACACACCCCATTGCGAGCGTTAATGCTTTCAATAAACTGTTTAAAGCATCTTTATAATTAAGGTAATTTATCGCCCAAACAACCATAAAAACAATAGTACCTGCAATGACCATTTTCTTGACAAAATTGTTTATTTGCAATTCCAATGGTGTTTTTTCTTCTTTAATATTTTCAAGACTTTTCCCTATTTTTCCTAATGTCGTTTCATTGCCAATAGCGGTAATTGTGGCGATTGCCAAGCCGCTTGCAACGGTTGTTCCATTATAAATAGCCTTGTTTTCCGTTGTTTTATCCTTGAAAACGGCTAAAAATTCGCCCGTCAAAATGGATTCATTAACGGAAAAATCGTTGGAATGTACGATAATACCATCAGCGGTAATGGATGTGCCTTCTTGGACCATTAAACTATCTCCTATCACTAAATCTTCGCTTTGAATGTCTGTTATTTCACTATTTCTAATGACTTTACAAGTAGCTTGCGTAAAATTTTTTAATTTTTCTAAGGCATTGCGGCTTCTTGAATCTTGATACAAGGAAATAAGTGCGACCAATACAATTGCGGAAGCCATAAAGATACCGTCGCCCGAGTTGCCCGTTGCGAAATAAAGGGTAGATGCCGCCAACAATAAAATAAGCATCGGCTCACGCAGCAGGCTTTTGAGCGCGTCAAAAAAGCCGTTTTCTTTTTTATACGTCAATTGATTTTTGCCGAATTTTTGACGGGCTTCAATAACTTCATTATCGGTTAATCCTTTTATATTGAAATTATTAGTGAGCATGTAAATTTTGTTTAAATCGTCATAATTTTATTTAAGTAATTGGATAAAAGGTCATTATTCTGTCAGTTGCAAATAAATCATCACGATGGCAGCAAGGGTCATTAAAATGAGCGTTGCGAAACCAAGAAAATTTGACAGTTTACCATTTGTGTATTCACCCATTACTTTTTTATTATTAGCAATGTGCAAAATAATGGCAATCAAAATCGGGGCAGTTAATCCGTACAGAATTGCTGAATAAATGAGGGCTTTTATGGGCGAAATACCAATATAATTCATCAATAAACCCAAGATGAGCGACAAGGCAATGACGAGATAAAACGGTTTTGCTTCATGAAATTTTTTGTCAAGCCCTTGTTCCCAACCAAATGTTTCTGAAATAATGTAGGACAATGAGCCACTTAAAACAGGAATTGCCAAAAATCCGGTTCCAATGACGCCCATTGCGAAAAGCAAATAAGCAAAATTTCCCGCCAGCGGTTTCAAGGCTTGTGCGGCTTGTTCGACTGTATCAATTTGATGAATACCGCCATTAAATAAAACTGTTCCAGTGGTGAGAATGATAAAAAACATAACAAGATTTGAAAAGAACATACCAAAATCAACGTCTTGTTTCATGTTGTACATGATTTCTTTATCAAGTATCAGTATTTTTTTTACTTTTCTATCTTCAACTTCCATCGTCGCTTGCCAAAAGAAAAGATAAGGTGAAATAGTTGTACCGAGAATGGCAACGAGAATACTAATAAAGTTTTTGTCGAATTTAATGGTCGGAATAAACGTGGCTTTTAAAACTGCCGTCCAGTCTTGTTTGTAAAGAAAAGGCACAATTAAATACACTAAAAGAACCACGCAGAGGTATTTTAACACCGATGCAATTTTTTGATAGGGCAAAAAAATGATTGCCACTAAAAGTAAGATAGTGAAAACAACGCTAAAAAAAATGGCGTGAATAGATGGAAAAAGTAGATTACCGACCGCACCCATTCCCGCAATATCAGCACCAATATTCATAACAATGGCGGGAAAACTAAAGACGACCATGAGATATAGAACGGGTTTTGAATAGTTTGTTTTAAGCGTTCCCGTTAAACCTTGTGAAGTGACTAAGCCAATTCTTGCGCACATTTCTTGAATTGCCGCCATAAGCGGAAATGTAATAAGGGCTGTCCACAGCGTTGACAATCCATATTGTGCGCCTGCCTGAGAATAAGTTGCAATGCCCGAAGGGTCATCATCGCTTGCACCCGTCACAAGTCCCGGTCCGAGAAGTTGCCAGAATCGAGTAAATGGGTTAGCTTTATTTTCAATCATTTTTTTATTGTTGTTTAATAGTAGGTAAAAGCACAACAAACAGAAGCAAAAAGGCTGCGACAAGGTTTGTTTGTATAAAAAAAATAGGGTTTGCGTCTTGGTGAAACAACCAAAATAAATTGACCGCTACACAAAGTAGGCTTATTAAAGTTATGCGATATGAGGTACTTAATTTAAATTTCATTGTCAATATTATGATGCGTTAAAGAATTGCCAATAACAATGAAAGACAATCGTGACACAAAGTTTAAACTACGCTTCACACTCCTTGCACTCTATTCATGTCTAAACATTTAAAAAAAAACATCCGTTTATCATTTTTAAGAAATTAAAAAACACCCCTCAGTATTTTTGTCGATTTCAGAGTCCAATAGGCAGCCTTTTAAGCCCGTTTGTACGTTTTAAAAAACCAAACTTTGAGCAAATCGGCCGTAATAATATAGCTTGCAACAATCAATAACATCGCGCCTAAATTAATAAAAGGCAACGGCTCTAAACCAATATCCTTTGCAAAAGGCGTATAGGGTAGCGTCAATGTGAGGATTAAACCAACAATGCTTAAAATAAAGAGTGATTTACTTGGCTTACTTTTAAAGAAGTTTTTATGGGTGCGGATGATAAATAAAATACACAATTCGGATAAAACGGATTCAATAAACCAGCTCGTCTGAAACACTGATTCTTGTACTTTTAAGACATGCAAAAGGGTCAAAAATGTAATCACATCAAAGAGAGAACTGTGGATGCCAAAAATAACCATGTAATTCCGAATGAGTTTTAAGTCCCATTTTCCCGGTTTTTCCAATTGTTCTTCATCAACATTGTCGGATGCAACGGTCAAATAAGGAAAATCAGTGATAAAATTGGTCAATAATATTTGTTTTGGCAGCATGGGTAAAAAAGGCAAAATCAAGGAAGCTGCCGCTACGCTAAACATGTTCCCAAAAGTAGAACCTGTATTGATATTGATGTATTTCAGGGTATTGGCAAACGTTTTTCTGCCTTCTTTTATCCCATCAACGACAACCATTAAATCTTTTTCCATCAACACAAAATCGGCAGCTTCTCTTGCCACATCTACTGCATTTTCAACGGAAATACCGACATCCGCCGCATGAATAGCCGCCACATCGTTGATGCCATCGCCAATGTAAGCCACGGTGTAAGAAGTTCTTAATGCTTGTATCAAATGCTCTTTTTGCTGAGGTTCAACTTCAGCGAAAATATGCGTTTTTTTGACCAAATTTTTGAGTGCTTCGGTGCTAACGTTGAACAATTCTACCCCCGTCATAACCACAGGATTTTTAATGCCAATACTCAAAGCAATGGATTTAGCGACGTTTTTATTATCGCCCGTGATGATTTTCAAATTGACGTGCAGTTTTTTAAGTGCATCTATTGTCTCAACAATCCCTTGTTTCACGGGGTCTTGAAGGACGATAAAACCCGCAAAAATCATCTCTTTTTCATCTTCTTTTGAGATTTTATTAGCATTGATATTTTTATAACAAATACCAATAATTCTCAATCCATCTATGCCGAATTGTTCATATCTGTTTTCGATGTCTTTTTTATGCGCCGCAATGTCCTCAACACTGCCGTTGCTTAACCTTATTTGGGAACAGATGCTTAGGATTTGCGTAAATGCGCCTTTGGTAACCAATACTTTTTCGGTTGTTTTATCAATGGCGATACTCAATCTTTTACGCAGGAAATCATAAGGAATTTCGCCAATTTTTTGTGGTTTTAAGGTTGTTTCGAGGGTCAATAATTTTAAAGCATCATCAATCGGATTGGCATAACCTGTTTCAAAAGTGGCGTTCCAAAAAGCCAATTCTTTAACAAAAGTATCCTCTTCGCCAAAGCCATTGACCAAACCCGCTATTTTGATGACCCCCTCAGTAATTGATCCCGTTTTGTCGGTACAGAGTAAATCGACTTCGCCTAAATTCTGTATGGCAGAAAGTTTTTTTACAATCACTTTTTTTTCCAACATTCTTTTAGCACCCGCACTCATCGCAATTGTCGTGATAGCGGGCAACAATTCGGGTGCCATGCCAACGGCTAAGGCTAAGGCAAATAATGCCGACTCAACAACGTTTTTGTGGTTTATCAAATTAACAATTAAAATAAAAACCGACAGCACTAAAGTTATTTTCATCAAGAAATAACCGAAGTCTTTTATGCCTTTTTCAAATGTGGTTTCAGTGATTTTTGAAGCACTTTCGGTGATGCTGCCAAATATGGTATCGATGCCCGTGTGTATCACCAACGCTTTGGCATTGCCACTGATAATGTTCGTTCCTTCCCAAATACAATTGGTTCTTTTGGCTAATTCTGTGTCTTCATTCAGAACGCCGATTTCTTTTCGCACGGGAAAGGATTCGCCCGTTAAGCTCGCCTCATTGGCGTTTAATTCGTTGGATTCGATGAGCAAACAGTCGGCAGGGACAATATCGCCTGCGTTAAATTCAAGCACATCGCCCACCACTATTTTGTTCAGAATAACCTCCTGCGCTTGTCCATCTCTTAAAACGGTGTTTGTCACACTAATCAAGGATTGCAATTGCTCGACAACTTTGCTGGCATTTCTTTCTTGAAAAAAACTCAATAAACCCGTTGAAACAACAATAAAAAGGATGATAAACACATCGGAGGTATCGCCCAAAAATGCCGATAAAATAACTGCCCCAATTAAGAGAAGCATTAAAGGGCTTTTGAATTGTCCCAAAAACAACAAAGCATCTTTTTCAAAAACCGATTTTTGATGTTTAAAATTACGGGATTGAAGAAGGATTTTTTCCGCTTCTTTTTGGGACAAACCTTTAACCGAGCTATTGAGTTTTTGAAACCAATAGTTGCTGTCGAATTGCCAAAATTTATCAGTTATTAAATTTTTCATTTTTTAGACCCCCTCAGTATTTAAGTCTTTTTTGAAAGCATAATTGATAAAAAACGCTAAAGCAAAACCCATGCAGAGATAAATAAAAGCATCGCCAATAACAGAATAAACCGTCGTTAGGCCTTTTACGGGTAATTGGGCTATCATAATTTTATCATTTTTATCAAAACTACTCATTTAAGCAACCATTTGTCCATAAGGATTGATGGCTGCAGAAAGTCCAAATCTCGTTGAGCGAACAATGGAATGACCTTGTTCGATGGCTCTAAAAGCCGCCATTTGACTGTGTAAAGGGTCAATGCCGCGCCAATCGGAGGAAGGAATAGCCACAATATCTGCTTTTAAGTGACCCATTTGTCTTGCCAAATAAGGGAAATCGTAGTCATAACAAATAAAACCCGAAACTTTTGTGCCTGTCCTGTCAAATATTTTTAGTGGCTCTTTGCCTTTTGCGGAAGGTTCACCCGGTACGGGTTGATGTTTGTGATAAGTATAAATAATTGTACCCATTGAATCAATGTATAAATATTTATTTTCATATTTAAGCGGTGTTATTGAACTCGGCACGACATAAGCAGCAACTAATGTAATTTTAAGTTGTGCGACCCACGCCGATAAATCCGCCTGCCATTTCGCTTCATCTTCGGGTAAAATAAAAACCGCCGCTTCATTCCAGACAATGAGTTGTGCATGGTTGTTTGCCGCCGTTTTTGTTCTTTCAAACAAGGCATTTTTAACACTGTCGTTCTTTTCTTTTGACGGCAAAGGCAAGCCACTTACGTCAGAATCCGTACCAACGGCGGCAACCGTCATTGTCGTTATTGGCTTCAACGCACTTGTATAAAAACGGACTGTTCCAAAGAGTATCCCTAAAATAAGTGCTGTTACAGGCAGTTGAAGATTGAAATAATGTAGTTTTTTATTCAGTATTATTTCAGTTATGGCTATGTTGAGCCAATAAATTAAAAAACTCAAACCTGCCATACCAAAAAGCGAAACCGTCTGCATGATAGCGATGTTGTGCAATTGCGTATAAGCGGCTGCCCCCCAACTTGCAAAGGGCGTAAACGTGTATTGTATCCATTCCATAAGCGTCAAAATAGCGGGAAATAGTACGAATGACCCTTTGTATTGTTTGAATTTATCCCAAATTAAATAGGCGGGCAGATGAAATAAACTGATAGGAATAGCATACAGAAAAACCATTGCGAAAGGTATGGGGGGCGTAATAATCTTTGCCGTTGCAAAAGACCACGCAATAACAAGGGCTAATACAAAGAGCAATCTTGATTTTAAACCTTTCGTTAGGCTCAAATAAATCAAAAAAGGTACATAAGCTATCCACGCTATGAGGTCAATACTGTAAGACAAATGCGCGGCACTTAGGCTTATAATGCCTATGATGAGATACCAAATTGGTTTGATTTTGTGTAGCATTTTAATTTTTTGTTTTTAATACCCCTCAGTATTTCATTGATTTTCTACTCCTCATTTTTTCTAAAAACAAGCATGGGTGTTGTCGTATCAAAAGTCATTTCAGCCGATTTGCTTGATAGAAATAATCGATCAAACCAATTTCTATTTTGTTTTGTAAACAATATCAATAAAGATGGTTTGGCTCTTTTGATAGCTCGTTGCAAATTGTATGTTAAAGAGTATTCGATTTTAAATCTTTTGAAATGAAAACTAATGTTTTCCGACGGGTATTTTGCCGCTATTTGCGCCAATTTCTTGGTGCTTTCTTCTGAGTATATCAAATGATTGTAATGGATAACTTCAATCTTTGCACTTAGTAGCGCAGCAAATTTATCTACGATATTAAGTTCTTTCTTGAAGTTTTCTAAATCGGAGGCATACCAAATGGTCGTGATGGTTTTAGTGCGATAAGTATGCGGAACAACAATTACAGGAACAGATGATGTGGTAATGAGTGTAGAGGCATTGGTGCCAAAAAGTTTTTTCATTGCCCCAGCACCGCGTGTACTCATACAAATAAAATCTGCCTTTATATTTTCTGCATAAGCAATTATGTCCTTGTCCACGTGCAAGCCTATTTCTGCCACACAGGTGTATTTCGTTGGTGGCAGATTGTTTTTTTGACAGATTGCTTTAATGAATCGTTGTAGCATTTTTTGATGCCGTTCAATTTCACGAGTAGCATACTCATTATATTGGGCTTGACTCCAAGTTGTCGGTCTTAGGGCTTCAACGGCGTGGAAAAAAACCAGATTAGCGTCCGTTTGAGACGCTAATTGAATGGCAAAGCGAACACCCGCTTTTGAGTTCGTAGAGAAGTCGGTTGTAACCAATATTTTTTTCATTGTTTTTTATTTTATTTTTTATAAAGCCTATTTATACTGAGGGGTAGATTTTCAAAAACCTTAATGATTTAGTCAATCTGCCTAAGCTTTGGTTGTTTTTTCAGCCGCCACAATATTTTCAATGCCCTTTATCAGAGCATCAGGGTTAAAAGAGATGCTGTCAATGCCTTCTTTAACTAAAAACTTAGCAAAAGCGGGGATGTCACTTGGTGCTTGTCCGCACAAACCCACTTTTATGTTATGCCGTTTGGCTGCCCTGATGGTTTTTTTTATTAAACCTTTTACGGCGGGATTTTCTTCATTGAATAAAAAACTTACCAATGCAGAATCTCGGTCTAAACCCAAAGTAAGTTGGGTTAAATCATTTGAGCCGATTGAAAAGCCGTCAAAGAGTTTGGCAAATTTATCGGCAAGCAGCACATTGCTCGGAATTTCAATCATTACGTAGATTTCAAGACCGTTTTCCTTTTGTTTTAAACCGTTAACCGCCATTTCGGCTATTACTTTTTCCCCTTCTTCGATGGTACGGCAAAACGGAATCATGAGTTTTACGTTGTGCATGCCCATGCCGTTACGAACTTTTTTCATCGATTCACATTCCAATGCAAAGCCTTTACGGTAAAATTCGCTGTAATAACGGGATGCCCCGCGCAAACCAATCATCGGGTTTTCTTCGTGCGGTTCAAAATATTTTCCGCCTAATAAATTGGCATATTCATTACTTTTAAAATCACTCATGCGGACAATAACATCGTGCGGATAAAACGCCGCCGCTACCTGCGAAACAGCTTCGGCAAGTTTGTCAACGAAATAATCTTTACCATCCAAATAGCCTTTTGTGAGGTCGACTATTTCCGTTTTTATTTGAGTATCGGTTATTTTTTCGGGTTCAATCAACGCCAAAGGATGAATCCGAATACTATTGCTAATGGCAAATTCCAAGCGCAATAAGCCTACGCCCTTATTCGGATAATTACTAAGTTCAAAAGCGCGGTCGGGGTCGGCAAGTATAAACATCGGTGCCGTTTTGGGCATGGGCAAGTGGCTAAAATCCTGCTCTTTTATGTCCCATTTTAGGATGCCTTCGTAAATATTCCCATCCTTTCCTTCGGCACACGAAACGGTAATTTCCTGCCCATTTTTAATGACCTCCGTCGCATTACCGCAACCGACTACGGCAACCGTTCCAAGTTCACGGGCAACAATAGCCGCATGACTTGTTCTGCCCCCTTTATTGGTAATAATAGCCGCCGCTTTTTTCAAAATGGGGTCCCAATCAGGATTAGTAATGTCGGTTACTAAAATTTCACCTTGTTGCAATTGCTTACCTTCTTGCGGATTTTGCAAAATTCGGGCTTTACCCGTTGCTATTTTATCGCCCAGCGCAATGCCTGATGTGAGTAATTTCCCCTTTTCTTTAAGGGTGAAAATTTCTCTAACTTGTTTTTTCTCTTTTGCATGAATGGTTTCGGGACGCGCTTGCACGATGTATAATTGACCGTTCAAACCGTCTTTTGCCCACTCAATATCCATCGCTTTGCCATAATGCTTTTCTATTAAAAAACACCATTGCGACAGTTGAATGACCTCTTTATCCGTTAGCGAAAACCGATTTTGATTTTCAACCGACGTATCAATATTGGCAATTGTTTTTTCTACCGATACCCCCTCAGTATTTTTCGCATTTTCGACGTAAAGCATGGTATATTCTTTTCTTCCGCAACTACTTTTCAAAATAGGGTTCAAGTTTTCATTAAAAAGCGTGGGTTTAAAAACCGTCCATTCATCAGGCGTTACACGCCCTTGCACAATATTTTCACCGAGACCCCAAGCACTGTTAATGATAATCCCATTTTGAAAGCCACTGTCGGGGTCAATCGTAAATGCAACGCCCGATGACGCTTTATCGCTTCGCACCATTTGTTGCACACCGACCGATATAGCAACATCAATGCCCGTAAAACCCATATCGTGGCGGTATTTTATGGCTCGGTCGGTAAATAAAGAGGCATAACAGCGATGCACGGCGTTCAGCAATTGTTTTTCTCCACCAATGTTTAAAAACGAGTCCATTCTGCCCGCAAAACTTGCCGTCGGTAAATCTTCGGCAGTAGCACTGCTCCTCACCGCCACATCTAAATTATTTATTTTGCATTGTTCAGAAAGTGTTTGATACGCTTCATTAAGGGCTTCAATTATTTCGTTCGGGAATGTTGACGACAAAATCAATTGCCTTGCCGTTTCACCAATCGCAATCAGATTAGTGTAGTGCTTTGTATCCAACGAAAGCAATAAATCATTGAGCTTTTGTTCGATATTATTTTGCTTGCGAAACAGGCGATAAGCATCGGCAGTTAAGGCAAATCCATTGGGAATACCAATACCTTTTGGATTGAGTTGATTGTACATTTCGCCCAAAGAAGCATTTTTACCGCCTACTTTTCCAATATCAGCAATGCTAATTTGATTGAAGAATAATACGTGATTTGAATTTTTCATAATAATTTGCCTTTTATTTAATTAGATTTTTTAATAAAAAAGAGGATTTCAACTTGTTTAAAATGAGGAAATACTGAGGGGGTCACATCTTATGTCCCGCCATCGGATTTGTCCCTTTCTTAAACAAATATTCGCTTTGCAAGAGATAAGCGCCCGTAATGACAACGATATCGCCTATATGTAAGCCCGATTTTATTTCTATTCTATCATCATTTTCTAAACCTGTTTGCACCATTGTGTTTTTAAATGTGTTGGGTTCTGTTTGCAGCCAAACGGTTGAAGATTTGCCATCACGGAGGACGGCATCAATGGGCAATGTTATTGTTTTTTGTTTTATTTTCTTCAATAAAACATACACGGGCATACCCGGTTTTAGTTGATTACCTTGATTGAGAATAGAGACGCGGATAAGATTGATTCTCGTATCCGTTATGATTTCAGGGTTGACAAATTCAATTTTTCCACTTATTTCTTTCCGGTCAAAGTCGGGCAATTGGACAGTAACAATACTGTTTTTGTCTATTTCAGCCAATTGCGACGTGTAAACCTGCGCTTCTGCCCATAAATGGGATAAATCTGCCAACTTTACAAGCGTGCCGCCTTCCATAACATAATCGCCTTCTCGAATGTCTAATACTGTAACGTAACCTTCGGCAGTGCTGTAAAAAGTGGTGGTCGGTGTTGCTTTTTTATTTATTTCAAGTTCCTGTATCTGATTTTCCGTCATTCCCCACAACAGTAATTTGTTTTTAGCACTTTGTAAAAGCTGGTCAAAGTCAATAATAGATTCATTCGAGAATACTTTTTTCTTATCCAATGCTAATAGGTATTCTTGTTTGGCATTGTTTAATTCTTCGCTGTATAAATCATAAACGGGTGCGCCTTTTTTTATATAGTCACCGATGTTTTTATAATACAATTTTTCAATTCTGCCCATGACTCTTGAGCTAATAGACGATGATTTCTTTTGGTCAAAATTTAAAGTCGCAGTCAGTATAATTTGGTTGCCAATAGAGCCGTTTCGGATGGTATCGGTTTGAATATTGCCTAATTTGATTTGTTGTTCATTCAATTGTATCCCCTCGTTTTTTGCTTCCGTCTTTTCTTTATGCGTTTTCTTTGCTTGTGTTAAAACCATTTGGCAAATAGGACATTTGCCCGGTTTATCGGCGATAACTTGGGGGTGCATCGAACAAGTGTAGTAAATATCGGGGTCAACCGACACTTCTGTTTTGTTTTTGCACGATGCAACTAAAAATAGAACTACTGCAAAAAGCGAAAATACTTGACCCGCTTTTGCTATTTTTTGAACATTCAAGCGCAATTTCCTTGAAAATAGTGATAAAAAGGTCGAAAATACTGAGGGGGTACTTATGCGTAATTCCGATAGCAAAGGAGACACATTAGCGATTAAAACTTTCGTTTCATAAATAGTTGTCATTGTTTTTCAATTTTTAACCTTGATAAAACTTTCACTGTCCATTAAATATTGAGCATTGATAGCCACTGAATCTTTGACCGTTATACCACTCAATATTTGGATATGATTGTCATGGAAAATACCTGTTATTACTTTATGAGCTTTCAAACCACCATCAGTTTTTTGAAATACTACTTTCTCTAAACCTAATGAAACGACGGCTTCTTTGGGCAGCCAAAATGCGTCTTTGGTATTACCGAAAATAGTTGCTCTCACTTGACTGCCGATAGGGATTTTTAAATCCGTATTGTTAAAATAAACCCTTGCGGTTACTGTCTTGCTGTCTTTGCGGTAGAAGGGTTCGATAAAATCAATGGTTGCTTTAAATGTTTTGTTGGGTGCGGTTTCAGGTATGATTTGGACAGTATTGTTCTTTTTTACCAAACTTTGATACTCGGCGTAAACGTTCAAGATAACCCAAGCGCGGTCGGGGTTATATATCGTGAAAACAGACTGCCCTTTTTGGATATACATGCCTTCTTTTAGCGAAAGTTCTTCGGTAATGAGTGCTGCATTTTTCATCGTATTAGATGCTGTATTCATATTATTAGCATTGGCTGTTTCATGAATATGCCCACTGTAATTGCTGTAAACAGCCACCGTCAACGCAGGTTTACCAGACTCAATGACCGCTTGTAATTGTTCATTGCTCATACCCAACAACAAGAGTTTGTCTTTTGCCGCTTGTACGAAAGTCGCGTTGTCGGTATCGTTTTTCAGAAGAAACAATAGATTTTGTTGCGCTGTCATCAATTCAGGGCTGTAAATATCAAGTATGTGTTGTCCTTTGCTTATTTTTTGAAAACGATAACGGACATAGAGCTTTTCAATTCTGCCCGATATTCTCGATGAAATACTACCGACTTCCCTTGTGTCATAAGCAATATTGCCCAGTGCTTTTATTTCAATAGCTTCTTTTCTTTTTTCAATAGTGGTCACTGGAATAGAGGAAATAACAAATTCATTGGTTGGTTTCAACAAGGCTTCCAATGTTACGTCCACAGGTTTGGAGTCTTTATGTTCCATATCCATAGGTACATTGTTTTTGTCTTTCATATCCATACCTTCCATTGCCGTCTCTGCTTTGTGCGTGGCATGAGGGTCTTTATTATTCTGGCAACCCCATGTCAGAATAATTAGAATAAGGATTGTATGGGCTATTAATCGTTTCATCTTTTTTCAATTAATCGTTCTATTGCTATTTGAATTTTGAGTGTCTGATTCACTATTTCTATGTATTCCAATTGCGCCATGTAGAGCGTTTCCCACGCGTCGTAGAGCATAAATAACTCCTCGGTGTTTTGTTCATAGCCTAATTGCATTGTTTTATAATTGTTTCTCAATGCGGGAATTATATTACTTTCATACAATTGGATTTGCTTTTTTTTCAATTCTAATTCATTTCGCATACTGTATGCCATGCCGCTGTATTCGTTTACCAACATTTCCTTTTGCGCTTGTAAGGCGTAAGTTTTCCATCTTAGGCTTTCAATATTAGCAATATTCATTTTGGACGACCATTTACTGAGGGGGTACTTCATCATGCCCATCAGTGTGTATTGCATTGGAAATCCGCCAAATCCAAACATGTGGTCGAAGCGAATCCCAAATTGAGGTTTGAGGCTTTGTCTTTCTGTTTCCTGTTTGAGTCCAATAAGATTGATGTCTTTATCAATCGCTTTTAAATCACTTCGATTGGTATAAAAAAGTGTACTGTCGAAAACGGCAGAGGCAAAATCGTTTAGTTGATAAGTCGTATCTATCTCAAAATCAACCAAAGTATTTCTACCCATGAGTATATTGATGCGGATACGGTTTCCTTTAATATCACTTTCAAACATCAGCCGCATATTCTGTAAATTGCCCAATGCGGCTTTTGCTTTGTAGTAAGCACTAATCTTTTCTAATCCATTTTTATAGCGTATTTCAGCGTTTTTTATCATGAAATCAAGCAACTTTTCATTCTGTTCAAGAATACTCAGTTTCTTTTTTAGTATGATAGATTCAACATAATATTGTTTTGCGTCACTAATCAGTTCATTTAATGCACCGTTCTTCTTTTCTTTTTCAACCGACGACATGGTTTCCATGTAGGCGGCATCTGCATTTTGTTTCTTCTTATTGGGTATCATCTGTTGTCCACCAATCATATATTGCCCCATGCCTGTTGCGCCCATATCACCTCTTTTCCATAAATTC
>JAYTON010000331.1:0-5949 GCA_043747725.1 Saprospiraceae bacterium | reverse complement strand
CAAACGGCTCAAATACTGAGGGGGGGTATTTTGACTTTGCCAAAGACAAATATCAGTGCGTCTTTGGGTCAAGTGAATAGTATTCGATTTGATGAAAATTTCAGCATTTCACAAGACATTCCTAATCCCACTTTGATTAAAGCTAAACGGCAATTGGCGGAGCAAAACGTCAGTATCAGTCAGCAACGTTTGAATATCAATAAACAGGAATTGGTTTATAATATCAAACAAAGTTGGTATCAAATCTTGTATTTACAGGCTTTTGATAAGGTTTTGCAAAGAGAAGACAGTGTGTTGCAACAGTTTGTGAAAATTGCTGCGCTTAAATTAAAAACAGGCGAAAGCAATATTTTAGAAAAGACAACTGCCGAAAATAAGCAGCAACAATTAAAGCAAAACAGCAATCAAATTAAGACTTTAATCGAAGTTGAAAAAATGAAATTGCAGCAATTAATGAATAGTTCGACTGATTTTTCTGTTGCAGAAACACCTTTTTCAAGCCTTTCTTTTGATGATCTTATTGACCCCTCAGTCGTGAGCAATAATCCGCTATTATTATTGGCAAAACAACAAATGGCTTTAATCGAAGCTGAAAAGAATGTTATCAAGGCAGATGCGTTGCCCGATTTTAAAGTGGGTTATTTTATTCAATCTCTTGCAGGTTTGCAAGAGGTGAATGGGCAAACGAAAAATTATGATGCTATTCCCCGTTTTCAAGGCGTTCATTTGGGTATAAATGTGCCGATATTTGGCAAAAATGCTTATAAATCTAAAAATGACGCAATCAATATGCAATTATTGATGCAGCAAAAACAAAATGATTATTTGCAAACACAATTGCAAAGTCAATTAAAACAGTATTCTCAACAGTATAATTTTGAAAAAACCAATGTCGCTTATTATGAAAAAACAGCTTTGCCTAATACTCAATTGATTATTAAAAATGCAACAAAAGCATATCAAGGTGGCGACATTGGCTACTTGGAATTTGCACAGGCTTTGCAAACGAATTTGGAGACTCAAAAGGCTTATTTAGAGGCAATCAATAACCTGAATAAAGCTGTGATTACCATTCAATTTATCATTAATCAATAAAAATCTAATAATGAATAATCAGATTAAAACATATAGCAGCATGGCTGCCATTATCATAGCGAGTATTTTCACATTCAATGCTTGCAATAAAAAAGCAGACGGCAACAAAACGGAAGCAACTGCCGAAACTGTACAAAAAGAAGAAGCCAAAGAAGGTGTAAAAGAAGTGCATCTCAACGAAGCCCAATATAAAACAACGGGTCTGGTTTTTGGTGGTTTTGAAAAAAAGAATTTGAGTGAAGTCATTAATACAAATGGCTATACCAAATTGCCGCCGCAAAATCGAGCACAAGTCAGCGTGCCTTTGTCGGGAACAATTAAAAGCATTAAAGTCATGGAAGGACAATATGTGAAACAAGGGCAAGTTTTGGCAACCTTGCAAAGCATGGCTTATAATAATTTGCGCTTAGAACGGGAGAAACTCATGCAAGAAATGCAACAATCAGAAGGCAATTTAATCTATTTAAGCCTTGAATTTGCCCGTCAAAAAGAATTGAGCGATGAAAATGTCAATGCCAAAAAGGTATTTCAAAAAGTCAGTTCTGATGTGAATATGGAGGAAATAAAAATCAAGGCACTACAAAATCAAATCAATATTTTAAGTCAAAATATCAGTATTGGCGGCGATTCTGATTCACCGATTATCAATATTACAGCACCAATTAGTGGACACATTACCGATGTCAATATCAATATCGGGAGTGCCGTTGAAGTTGGGAAACCGCTTTTTTCTATTGTTGATAATTCAAAAATGCACGTTGATTTATTGGTGTATGAGAAGGATTTATTTAAAGTAAAAGTAGGGCAAATAGTGCGTTTTATTTTAACCAATCAAACCAATTCTGAATTTAAAGGTCAGATATTTAGCATTGGAAAGTCCTTTAAAAATGAGACCAAATCCGTTGCCGTTCATGCCGATATTGCCAATGAAAAACAAACCTTAATATCGGGCATGTATGTCAATGCTTTGATAGATGTCGGCAGTAATGCCGTCAATGCTTTGCCTCAAGAAGCCGTTATTAAAGCCGAAGGCAGAGAATTTATTTTTATTTTAGAAGGAGAAGAAAAAGGCGAATACCATTTTCAACGCATTGAAGTCAAAACGGGCGCATCGCAGTTGGGTTTTGTACAAATCACACCTCTGCAAGACTTGAAAGTAGAGAAAAATATCGTTGTCAAAGGGGCTTATTACTTACAATCGCATCTTCAAATATCCGAAGGTGGCGGCGGTGAAGAACATTAAATTAACTAAAATCTATCATTTATTGAGCCGATACTGAGGGGTATAGGTTCAATAAAAACAGTATAAACAATAGAACTAATGACTGAAACAAGAAATATCTGGCAAGTACTAACAGAACCCTTCAAGGCTTTACAAAATAAAACCTTTGCAAAGCTCTATTTAGCACAGACAGTTAGCCTATTGGGTGATGCTTTTTCATGGGTGGGTTTAGCTTTATTAGCCTATCAAATCAATAAAGAAAATTCATCGGTCATACTCGCCGCAGCACTGACTTTAAGAGTGATGGCTTTTATTATTTTCTCGCCATTTGCAGGTGTTTTAGCGGACAAAGTAGATAGGAAAAAGATTTTGTATGTGACCCATTTTATAAGAATGGCAATAATTAGTTGCCTTCCTTTCATTACTGTTGAATGGCAAATTTATGTACTGGTATTTTTTCTCAATGTTTTCAATGCTTTTTTCACACCTACCTATCGAGCTGTTATTCCACAAATAATTGAAGACAAATATTTTAGGGAAGCCGTTGGATTATCTACGGCAACGTTTCAATTATTAGGCGTTTTAGGTCCCGCGTTGGCAGGTATTGTAGCCGTCTGGTTGGGTGCAAGGCAAATCTTTTTTTTAGATGCCTTTTCTTTTATAGTTGCAGCAATTTTAATATTAACAATTCCACGCCAAGAATTGCAAAAAGGTGTAATGGATGAAGAAAAACAACCTAAAAACAATTGGGCAGAAGTTATAAAAGGTATTCGTTTATTATTTGGCAATAAAATTTTGCGTTTTGCATTATGCATAGAGTTTGTATCTGCCATTGCAGGGGCTATGATTTTGGTAAATACCATCAGCCATATCAAAAACGGTTTATTTTTAGACGATAAATATTATGGTTGGGTAATGGCTGTTTTTGGTATTGGTGCAGCCATTGCTGCATTTTTATTGGGTAGTTTAGATAAATCAAAAACAAGAAGCTTATCCTTAATTAGCGGTGCATTATTATTGGGTTTTTCAATTTGTTTTGCGAATTATGTTTCTTATCCCATACTCATTATTCTTTGGTTATTGGCAGGTTTAGGACAAAGCCTTGCCGAAATGCCTTCGGAAACACTCATTGCAGAGAATATTGCTTCCGAAAATCAAGGAAAAGTCTATGGTTCTCATTTTGCTTTTTCGCATTTGTGGTGGGCAATTGCTTATCCGATTGCAGGTTTCTTCGGCACTTCATATCCTGATAAAAGTTTTCTATTAGGTGGCATACTTACTTTAACAACAGGTATTATTGCCATTATTATTTTCAAAGTATTAAAAACTAATCTATAGAAAATGCAACATCAACATATTTACGATAAAGACGGCAAACAACTTTGCTGCACACAAGAAGAAAAAATTTACACCAATGCTGGGGCTAAATCCTTACTAAAAGATAGTCATTCGGAACACGACGGACATGACCACGATGAACATGGCGACGATGATGGTCACGACCATTCGAGCGGTAGCGAAAGCATTTTTCAGATGTTTTTACCTGCCATTATCAGCTTTGTTTTGTTACTCATTGCCATTTTAATAGATAATTATTTTACTCAAACTTGGTTTACGGGTTGGGTACGGATTGCTTGGTATCTGATTGCCTATATACCTGTTGGTTTTCTGGTTGTTAAAGAAGCCTTTGAAAGCATTGGAAAAGGTGAAATTTTTTCAGAGTTTTTATTGATGAGCATTGCCACAATTGGAGCATTTGCTATTGGTGAATATCCCGAGGGTGTAGCAGTGATACTGTTTTATGCAGTTGGTGAAGTGTTTCAAACGTTGGCGGTCAAAAGAGCAAAAGCCAATATTAAAACTTTGCTCGACCAACGACCCGATGAAGTAACCATTTTAGAAAATAATCAAACCCGAACCGTCAAAGCCGAAACCGTGGGCATTGGTGCGGTTATTCAACTAAAATCGGGCGAAAAAATAGGTTTAGATGGTGAATTATTATCTGAAACAGCTTCTTTCAACACAGCAGCATTGACTGGTGAAAGCAAGCCCGATACCAAAGCCAAAGGCGAAGTCGTATTAGCAGGCATGATAAATCTGAATACTGTTTCTCAAATAAAAGTGACGACCGCTTACACCGATAGCAAGCTCTCAAAAACCTTGGAAATGGTGCAAAATGCTACGGCGCAAAAAGCACCGACGGAGCTGTTTATTCGCAAATTTGCTAAGATTTATACGCCTATTGTCGTGCTTTTAGCAGCGGCGATTTGCGTATTGCCTTCTTTTTTTGTAGATAATTATGAATTTAAAGATTGGTTGTACCGCGCTTTGGTTTTCTTGGTTATTTCATGCCCTTGTGCTTTAGTGATTAGTATTCCGTTGGGCTATTTTGGAGGAATTGGTGCAGCGAGTAAAAACGGTATTTTATTCAAAGGCAGTAACTTTTTGGACATTATTGCCAATATCCAAAATGTCGTAATGGACAAAACGGGTACACTTACTGAGGGGGTGTTTAAAGTACAAGAAGTCGTCATAAACCCTGAATCAAACAAAGACGAAATATTAAAAATGGTGAATGCTTTGGAAAGCCAAAGTACACACCCAGTAGCAACTGCCATTCAGCAATATGTAGGCAATGTGGACACATCCATAGTCTTAAAAAATGTTGAAGAAATAGCGGGTCATGGCTTAAAAGCCGATGTGCAAGGCAAAGAATTATTGGTCGGTAATTTTAAATTGATGGATAAATATGCTATTGCCTACGATATTGACCAGACCAATATTGTTTATACTTTAATTGCGATTGCTTACGATAAAAAATTTGTGGGTCACTTGACCATTGCCGATAGCATAAAAGAAGATGCACAAGAAGCTGTTAATAAACTGCATAGTTTGAATGTAAAAACCACAATGTTGAGTGGCGATAAAAGTTCAGTCGTCAAATTTGTCGCTGAGAAGTTAGGCATAGATAATGCGTTTGGCGATTTACTTCCTGAAGATAAAGTTAATAAAGTAAAAGAACTTAAAGACCGAAACGAAACAGTAGCCTTCGTAGGCGATGGTGTGAATGATGCCCCCGTAGTCGCATTAAGTAACGTCGGTATTGCAATGGGTGGTTTGGGCAGCGATACCACGATTGAAACCGCCGATGTCGTTATTCAAGACGATAAACCAAGCAAAATAGCGATGGCAATCAATATTGGCAAACAAACAAAGCGCATTATTTGGCAAAATATTACATTGGCTTTTGCTATCAAAGCCCTTGTATTGATACTCGGTGCAGGTGGTTTGGCAACGATGTGGGAAGCGGTTTTTGCAGATGTAGGCGTGGCTTTATTGGCGATTCTGAATGCTGTTCGGATTCAACGAATGACGTTTTAAATTTTTATTTGGGGGGAGAAAAACCACTTTTAGTAAAATAAAAGTGGTTTTATAATACATAACTAATTGATTTACAATTATTTACGGCAATTAATTTAACATAACTAAATTTATTTGAATCAGAATTCGTAGGATTTTGGAGGATTGAATAGGATTATGTTGCACTTGAAAAATTCCATTAAATCCTCGAAAATCCTAAAAATGTGTGTCGCTCTAAAAAAGGTTTAGTATTTAAACCGTTACTTCTCTTC
>JAYTON010000330.1:0-4289 GCA_043747725.1 Saprospiraceae bacterium | reverse complement strand
AAAGTTAGAGCTACAAACGGTTTAATTACTCACATCTTTGGGGCTATCGCTACCGCTTTACTTTTTTGGCTCTTTTAACCCAATATTCGCATTATTTATTTAAAATTGAAAACTATGTGCTTCGATTGTCGTTTGCCCCCTAACCCCCGGAGGGGGAACTCTTTGGAAATATTGAACATTTAGTTCTTGTTTTACAATATTTCCTCAGGTATTCCCCCTCCGGGGGTTAGGGGGCAAACGATTCATTTTAAAACCGCGCAACTGTAATTTTCCTTTTGACTTCAATATTACCACCCCTCAGTATTAAGAGGTAAATACCCTCATTCACATCCTTAAGATCCAATTCAAGGGTCTGTTTACCCGCTATCATGTTTTTTTTATTGAAATAATTTTTAACCAACCGCCCATTTAAATCGTAGAGATTAAGGCTTAAAACGCTTGCATTTTCTATATTTAAATCAATAAAACCCTTGTCTTTGCTTGGATTTGGGTAAAATTTTAAGTCAAAATTGCCTAATACTGAGGGGGCACTAATCGCCGTCAGAGTTGAATCGGGTACAAAACCAATGGCATCCAAAGCGGGTTTTATTTCAGGATTGAGCATAAAGTTTTTCCATAAAAGCCCCGTCCGATAATTTTCAATCATGCCAATAATGGGACCTTGGTCAATCGCCAAATAACTATCGGCAATCCAATCTTTTGTGGGATTGAAGGCATCATAAAAACCCTGCTCGCCCCATAATTTAGCCCCTTCTTTTCTATAAAAATATTTGAGGGCAGCAATAGATTGAGTCGACGTATAAGGCATAGAGGAAAGCGCCGCCGTTGGAGAAATAGTGCCATTATCGGTTGCCGCCAGAGGCTCGTGTGCGAGGTAGCCTGTCGGGTCATCGCTCGCCGTCAAACCCCAGTTTTCAGCACTATACCCCTTCCATTGCTTAGGATTTTCCTTGCAATATGTCCAATTTATCAACGATTGGTTGACATTATGGAGGAAATAATTGGCGTAAGCATCTTTTTTATTGCGTGGGTCAAAGCCCAAAAATGAATAATGTGCAAAAAATAAAGGACCACCCGCCAAGGGACCTACCGCTAATTTATAGCCATAATAAGTCTGTCCATTCCGATAAGTAGGCGACCCCGCCCAGCCTTGATGATAAATGCTTGCAGGCACTGCATGAGTCGGTGAAGCCACCCCTAAAACGTAGGTAATCAATGCCTCAAAATAGCCGCGCAAAGCAAAATTGATGCGCCAATCATAGTTCGGCGACCAATGCCAATACAAGACATTTTGTCCACCGCGCCGATACCAATCCCATTCAGCCGCTTCCCAAAGCTGCTGAATAATGCTGCGCAGCCTTACCTCGTCGGTTGAATTGCCATTAAAATATTGCTTGGCGGTTAAAAGTCCTTGAAAAAGGAAAGAGGATTCTACCAAATCGCCGCCATTATCGTAAGTGCTGAATGGCACAACTTTACCCGTTCTGCCATCCATCCAATGTGGAAAAATACCATGAAAACGGTCGGCAAGTGTTAAAAAACTCACGATTTTTAACAAGTGATTGGTCCCCTCAGTACGCGTGATAAAACCTCGCTCCACAGCCACCACAATCGCCGAAATGCCAAAGCCCGTGCCGCCCGTCGTGACGATATTGCCCGACGTATTGCGCTCAAGTGCCATGCCCGAAGTCGGGTGAGCATATTCCCAAAAATAACGAAAAGTTTGCCGCTGAACCATCGTGAGCAAGGCAGTGTCGCTCATAGTCCTTGTAGAAACAGCCACTTCATTTGAAAAAGCGGAGGTTTCGCCATTGGGTGTAATAGCGCGTATTTTGTATTTTAAATTCAAATTAGTACCTAAATCGCCTACGAAATCTAAGAAATACGGCTTATTTGCTTCAATTGTTTTGCGAATGGTAGGCGTACCCCCCTCAGTATTTGACCATATTTGATAGCCACTAGCACCTGATGACGGCGTCCACCGCAACTCGGTATGGCTATCGAAACCTGCCGCGGTCAAATTAGTGGGGGCTGTCAAAGTGCCACTTCCTGCCGTGCTGCCTTTGTAGGTGCGCACGTTGTCTATATATATGGTGTGCTCGCTGGCGTCCGCAGCATTTTGCCCTAAAATAATCGCTTTTACTTTAGTGAAATCAAGACTATTATTACCCGTATCAGTGAAGAAAATACTGAGGGGTACACGGACTTCAGTCCAGACATTGGCAGGGATGTCATTTGAGTAATCGCTTAAATTATACTTGCGGGTTTTGCTGCTGCCCGGGGCGCATTCCATAAATACCTTCGGCATAGCGGATTTGACTAAACCCATTGGTGCAAAGACCATAAACGCCAAACTATCTGTAGCTGTAATGTCTTGAAAAGGAAAGCCGGGCGCAATAAGCAAAGCCGACCAATCGCCACCGCTGGCTGATGTCCATCTAATTTTTAAACTATTGTCACCTTGAAAAACAATCGTACTACTTGTCGGAATTTTATCGCTGGAAGGTCCCGTTTGTTCAATCGTACTCGGTGCTGTTTTGAAAGCCAAACCCGTATCGTAAAAGCCCGGATTGATCGCATCTCTAAAAAACCACACGGTCTGACTGTGTACAATATTTATTATAAGGAGGCAAAAAACAATGAGGGTAATTTTTTTAAACATAGATGTGCAGTTTGGTTAAATTTGAATTTTCAGCTACTCGTTCTATTTAAAAACGGAAAACAAATTTTCATTTGATAAAAGTACATCTTTACCAAATAATATGCTAAAAAAATACCTCACAATTACCTCATTATGGCTTTAATATTACATTATTTGGTTATTTTTATTGTTTGAATCAGAATTATCAAAAGCGAATGATAAAATCTACTAAATTATCCTCCTCCTTTAAGCCAAGTTTCTTACGCAGGCGGGAGCGTTTGTTTTCAATGCTGCGAACAGAGATAAAAAGGAGCGGACTGATTTCTTTAGAGGATAAATTCATGCGGAGATAGGCAGCGAGTTTGAGGTCGCCGGGGGATAAATCGGGGAAATTGTGTTTGAGGCGTTTCAAAAAATCTTCATGGACTTCATTAAAATTGTCTTCAAAAATGCGCCAACTTTCTTCACTGGTCATATTGCTATCAATTTTATGGAGCAGCCTTGAATAATGCTTCTCAGTGAATCGTTCGCCGAGTTCTTTTTTCATTTCGTTCAATTCGTCCTTGATTTCAATCAAAATTTCATTTTTTTGAATGATGTTCATCGTCGAATTAGCCAGTTTTTTACTTTTATTGATGACTTCAAAATGCAGTTTTTCATTATCGGATTCGATGCGTTGCTTCTCCAATTCACGCTGTTTGTCCGCTTCCATTTTTATGCGTTGTTTTTCCAATTGTTGAAAAAGATATTGGCGAAGTAAAAAAACAAAGCCTAAAAGCAAAAGAAAATAGAAAAATATAGCCCATTTGGTTTCGTACCAATAGGGTTTTATGTCAAATTCAATAGCTGTTTCAAGGTTGGTTATATCATTTTTTAATTTAAAAACCTGTCTGCCAGTAGGCAAATTGGTGAATTCTCTTGAAGTCGTTTCCTCCCAAGCCGACCAATTCTGTTGCTCTGTTGCGTATTGAAATTGTGGTGTATTGGTAAAATAAGGCAGCGCAAAGTCCACTCTGAGGGCTCGATACTGAGGGGGTAACTCATAGCGATTATTTTTTTTATCGGTCGGATAATAATGATACGACAATCCATCAAGCGTATATAATCGAATAATCGGTTGAGGTGAAAACTGAGCGTTAGGTATTTCAATATTTTTATCAAAAATAGCGTAGCCATCATCCAACCCAAAAAGGTAGCGACTGCTATCTAAGGCGATGATTGTTTCGTAATCGGGTATCAATTTTAAGCGAAATTTAGTTGTTTTTTCACCATATTTAAGCTCAATATTGTCATCTAAGATTTTAAAAAAATCACCGTTGAGAAATTCTTGTATTTGAAATTTCCCTTTCAAAAGGCTTGTATTTTTAATATAACTGAGGGGTATGAAAGCCGTGTCTTTAAAAGTAAAAAAAGCATTGTCGGAGTTGAAAATCAATTGGTTATCTATTTCATTAAAATTATATTTAGTACCTGACGGTAATTTCATGGACTGAATATCCCCCCCTTGCCGCTCGTCGCTCGCAATAACATTTTGAGTATTTTCAAGGTCTTTATCGAGGTTAATTTTAAAAATTTTATTGTAAGCATTCAAAGCCCAAAGTTGCCCAGTTTCATCGAATGCTATTTTTTTAATTGGCTCTGAAAAGTC
>JAYTON010000329.1:0-8655 GCA_043747725.1 Saprospiraceae bacterium | reverse complement strand
GCATCAAAAGCATTGTCGAGCTTAGGAATCATGCCTTCAAAAAAAGTTCCGTCCGATTTGCCTTGTTGAAATTGCTCGTAGCTGATATTGGGAATAACGGAATTATCATCATTCACATCTGATAAAACACCTTGTTTTTCAAAGCAAAATTTTAAAGTCACATCAAATTTTTGACTCAAGCCAACTGCCAGCGTTGAAGCAATTGTATCGGCATTGGTATTGAGCAATTGCCCTTTTTTATCATGCGTAATGGGCGCAAAGACAAGGATTTGTGCAGTTTCGAGCAGATGTGACAACCCCTCAGTATTGATGGCATCAATGTCTCCGGCGAAGCCATAATCTATGTTTCCTTTGGTTCTTTTATGCGCTAAAATGCTGTTCAAATCTGCACCCGTCAAACCTAAGGCGTTACAATTATTTGATTGTAGTTGAGCAACAATTTTTTTATTAATCAAACCGGCATAGACCATTGTCACAACCTCCAGAGTCTCTTCGTCTGTGATGCGCCGACCTTCAATTTTTTTCGGCTCAATCTGCAATTTTTTCAATAACACATCAGCTATTTTACCGCCGCCATGAACTAATATTTTTTTCGTTTTGATGGCTGCAAAATCCGTCAAAACTTGGCTCAATACTGAGGGGTTATCCACAACATTGCCACCAATTTTTATGATAACTAATTGATTGTCAATCATTTAAAAATGGTTATAAATTATTTTTCAACAAATTGTTTATAACTGCCATCGCTGCATAAGTGCGATTATTCGCTTGCTCAATCACAATAGATGTAGGCGAATCCAGTACATCATCCATCACGATTTGGTTGCGGCGGACGGGCAGACAGTGCATGAATTTAGCATTATTAGTCAAAGCCATTTTCTCTTTTGTAATCGTCCAAGAGCCGTCCATGCTCAATATTTGACCATAATCTTTATAGCTTGACCAGTTTTTGGTGTAAATAAAATCGGCATTTTCAAACGCTTTATTTTGATTGTACTCAATCGGACACCCCTCAGTAAAAGACTCGGCTAACTCATAACCTTCGGGGTGGGTTATGACAAATTCATAGTCAGTCACTTTCATCCATTCCACAAACGAATTAGGCACTGCTTGCGGCAATGCCTTAGGATGTGGTGCCCAACTTAATACAACTTTTGGTTTAGGTTTGGTCTTAAATTGTTCAATCGTCAACCAATCGGTCAGCGATTGCAAGGGATGAACCATCGAGCCTTCAAGGCTTATGACCGGTACTTGCGCATATTTTTTGAATTTGGAAATCACATAATCTTGATAATCTTTTTCACGATCAATTAAGGTGGGAAAGGAGCGCACGCCGAGAATATCGCAATATTGGCTCATCACCGCTGCTGCTTCTTGAATATGTTCCGCTTTGTCGCCATTCATGACCACCCCTTCTTCAAATTCGAGCTTCCACCCAGTCTCAGCATTCATCGAAATGATGGTCATGCCGAAGTTGATAGCCGCTTTTTCGGTACTCATGCGGGTGCGAAGAGAAGGGTTAAAAAAAATCAGACCGAGCGTTTTGCCCTTTCCGATTTCAGCAAATTTTGAAGGATTGGCTTTGCAAGCCTTGGCATCGGCAAGTAATCCTAAAGGGTCGTCCACGTCATGAACAGAGGTGAAATGTTGCATTTTCCGCTTGATTCTATTTAAAAATGAATGGTTTGAATATATTTTTAAAAAAGAATCGCAAATTTAAAGACTTTTATATGTTTTTAAGGTATTTTAAAAAGAAAAACTCAAATTCACTTCATGCGTAGTGCCCGCATAGGGTCCGTAAGATTGGAAGGAGTAATCAAAACCATAGCCGATTTTGAAATTATTGCTTGAACCCATGCCTTTTCCAATGATAACCCCCGTTTCCGCATGAATTTTCCCTTGTAATGAAGTACCCACGCCTATCCAAAAACTCGAACCCATTTGATAACGGGCATTGAGGTCAATATTAATCGGCACATTCGGCGCATATCTCACCGAAGCAGAAGGCTCAATAAAAGATGATTCACCGATATAATGATACCAACCGACATTCGCAAAATAATGCTGAACGCGCTTGGTGGAAAAACTGCCATCAGCGGAGGGGAAATTTAATTCAAGACCCATCACTTGCGGAACGGACATACCAGCATAAAAATAATCGTCGTCAAAAACGCCATCCATGCGTTGATAATAAAAAACACCCATGCCGAGGTCTGGGTAAATTTGCATTCTGTCGGTGAGGGCGCGGATGTCATTGGGATCGCGCAATTTCAATTCGGACGTTTTGACTCTATATTGTACCGCACCTGCTGAAAGACCAATACTCAAGCCACTAAATTCAGCATCGCTTGTAAAAACAGTAGCAAAACGCCCATATAAACCCGTAAAACCTGTCGGTCCGGTTTGGTCATTCATCAAGTAACCGCCTACGAGCATAGCCACGCCTGTGCGGTCAGCCATGAAATGCTCCCCCCTCAGTATTTGAGTCACAGGAGCGTTAGCAATATCTGACCATTGACGGCGAATAGATGCGCCGAATGACGTTTTATGACGGTCGGTGAAAAAATCATAATTAATGGAGGCTGGATTCAAGACGCCTTGTGCTTCTCGATATTGTGTGAACAGAGGAATTTGCTGAGCTTTTACTACCGCAACGTAACACAGGCAGAGGACTGCCGCGAGGATTCTGTTCATGAGTTTGCTTTTAGGTTATGGGATGATAAAGATTGTTTGTTATAAACTTTTTATAAATATTCCTCAAAAATAGCTGGTTATTTTTGAAAATAAAAGCCTTGCCTTGAAAGATACACTAAACAGGGTACGAAGTGAACAGTGAATAGTGAAAAACGAAAAGTGAAATTAAAAACGAAATTAAAAATAAAAGATTCTAAACCCCTAACATTCAAAACTAATAACTCTTCAAACTAATAACTTATGTTGTAAAAGTTTAATTTTGCATTTCTTTTAAAAAACTTTGTTATGATAGTCAAAATTATCAATCAATCTGAGAACGCACTGCCGGCTTATGAGACTGAGGGGTCTGCTGGTATGGATTTGCGAGCAGATATTTCGGAAGCCGTTACTTTAAAATCGCTTGAAAGAACCATGATTTCAACAGGCTTGTTTATTGAATTGCCTTTGGGATACGAAGCTCAAGTGCGCCCGAGAAGTGGCTTGGCTGCTAAACGGGGCTTGACCTGTTTGAACTCCCCCGGAACGATTGACTCCGATTATCGAGGTGAAATAAAGGTCATTTTAGTCAATCTATCCAATGAAACGCAAGTCATCGAGCCTGCCGAACGCATCGCTCAAATGATTATTACTAAACACGAGAGAGTGACTTTACAGGAAGTAGAAGTCTTAAATGACACTTCACGCGGGGCTGGTGGCTTTGGTAGCACGGGCACAAAATAAAGCTGAGAAACTTATTATAAAATTGATGAATTGGATTAATATTTGTTTTTACTAAAAATTAATTGTTAAATTACTATTTATATAATTCATTTACAATCAAACAATTACACATAAATTAAAAACTAAAAACTCTTTTTATGAAAATAATCATCCCTATGGCAGGTAAAGGTTCACGCTTACGCCCCCATACTTTAACCGTTCCAAAGCCACTCATTTCAGTAGCTGGCAAGCCGATAGTTCAACGTCTTGTCGAGGATTTGGCTACATCTTATAATGGTCTTATAGAAGAGGTTGCATTTATTACAGGCGAATATGGAGAAGATGTAGAGCGGCATTTGATAAGCATTGCTCAAAGTATCGGGGCAAAAGGAACTATATATAAACAGGACGTTCCCTTGGGCATTGCACACGCTATCGGATGTGCTGCGGCGAGCCTTTCTGGAAATCTAATAGTCGCCTTTGCCGATACGCTTTTCAAGGCTAATTTTCATTTCAATCCAAAGGAAGATGGTATTATTTGGACTCAAAAAGTTGATGACCCCTCTTCATTTGGGGTTGTGAAAATAGATATGAATAATATAATTACTGATTTTGTTGAAAAACCTAAAAATTTTATTTCAAACCTTGCCATCGTCGGTATTTATTATTTCAATGATGGTGATGTTTTGAGAAAAGAAATTAATTATTTGATAGAAAACGACATCAAACTGAGGGGTGAATATCAACTCACGAGTGTGTTGGATAATATGAAAAACAATGGAACCCGTTTTAGAACCGCTTCTATTGAAGAATGGATTGATTGCGGCAACAAGGAAGCCGTTGTTCATGCCAACAAAAGAATGTTGGATATTAAACGCAATGAAAAATTGCATGCAGATTCTGCTCAAATCATTAATGCAGTAGTTATCCCGCCCTGTTTTATCGGTAAAAATGCGATTATAAAAGATTCGGTTATCGGACCATATGTGTCGGTTGGCAATAATTCAGTGATAAATGAAAGCATCATCGTCAACAGCGTCATTGGTGAAGAAACCGTTATCAAAGATGCCACTATGAGCAACAGTATGATAGGGAATTACGTTGAGTATAAAGGTCATAAATCAGAATTGAGTATTAGCGATTATTCAAAATATGCTTCTTAAATGAAATTTACAATTCAATACAAACCATTGATTTTCAGCAGCTTACTGAGCATACCCCTCAGTATTTCGGCTCAAATTTCTAACCAAGCGCAAGCGATTAGAATTTCCGAAGCAGAAGTACAGATGCAAGATAAATATCTCGCCGCTATAGGGCAACAGCAAATTGGCAAAATGGAAGGTGCAGCAAAACTCTTTCAAGAGGTTTTGGAGAAAAACCCCAAATGCGACGCTTGTGCTTTTCAGCTCACACGTATATATACGGTCATGGGCGACAATCAAAAAGCCATTGATTTCGCCAAACGCGCCCTTGCAATAGATGTTAATAATAAATGGTATAAAATGGCTTTAGCGGAGTCGCTTGAAAAAGTGGGAAAAGATAAAGACGCGGCTGAAATCTACAAATCCCTTGCAGAAAGCACCGTTTTTGATATGGATTATCGGCAGGAAATATATTTCCGTTGGGCATATTGCTACGTTCGGACGGGTGAACCTAATAAAGCCTTGAAAGTATTTGAAGATTTAGAGAAAAAAATAGGCATCACCGAAGAGATAACCATCAAACGAGTTGCTCTTTTTGAAGCCACAGGCGATAGTAAAAAAGCCGCCTCCGAGTTTAAAAAATTAGCAGATAAATACCCACAAGTCATTGAATATCAACACCTTGCAGCAGATTATTTTCTGAAAATGGGTGATAAAAATACTGCGTTCGAGTTTCATCAACGCGTCTTGAAAACTGACCCCAACGATTCAAAATCCCGCTTGGCGTTGGCAAGTGGGCAAAAGCCTGCGGTAGGGGGCGGCGGCGATGTGGCTTATTTAAATTCATTGAAAGATTTATTTAAAAAACCAGATATTAAAATTGATGATAAAATAAAAACGTTGTTGCCCTACACTTATAAAATTGCAGAAGGTAAAGACAAGGCTTTAGCGGCTGCCGGTCTTGAACTCGCTCAAATTATAGAGCAAGTGCATCCGATGGAAGCCAAATCCTATTCGCTTTTAGGGGACATGCTTTATCACAACGGCAAAACGGTAGAAGCCATTGAAAAATATAAAAAATGCACCCAAATTAATAAGTCCATTTATGCTGTTTGGGAGCAGATGATGTATGCGCAAGACGAACTCGGTTTGTACGATGACCTTTTGAAAACCAGCGATCAAGTCGTGGATTTATTTCCAAATCAAGTAACTGCTTTTTATTTCAACGGCATAGCCAATGAGAAAAAAGGCAAGTTGGATGAAGCCATTACATCGCTTGAACAATCGGTTTTGATGTCATCTAAAAAACCACCTTTGAAGCATGATGCGTTGGTCGAGATGGGCGTAACTTATTCAAAATCAAAGAGTTATGATAAAGCCGATAAAGCATTTGAAGATGCTTTAAAGCTCAATAATAAGTCTTCACTCGCCATGATAAAATATGCCAATTCACTCCAACAACGCGGCGCATCAGAGAGAGCCAAACCAATGGCTGAAGAAGCTTTAAAATTATCAATGGAAACCGACCCCTCAGTATTAGAGCTTTACGGTGACTATATTTTCAAGTCAGGTAATAAAGAAGACGCTGTCAAATATTGGTCAAAAGCCAAAGAGCGCGGTGCCAAATCAGCGGGTTTAGAAAAGAAAATTACTGAGAAAAATTTGGTTGAATAGTGTTCAATAGAAAAATATTTGTTAAAATAAGATGTTAACTGAGGAACTAAAACCCGTTTCAATCAGCGATTATGAAGAGTAAAAAGAAAAAAGAAGAACCTGAACAGGTATTTATCAATCCTATCGATAAGACTAAAGTAGCTGAAAATCCGGGCTTGTTGCCCTACGCTCACACGGCTGGTGGCGCAGTGATTCGCCCAACGGACAAAGGCAGAATTAAGGGCAATGCGATGATGGCGATGTATGAACAAACAGACCGTCAGATGCACCAACTGAAAGAGCAAATGGAAACGCTCGTCAATCAAGCCAAATCTTTACAACGTAGAAAGGAGATTTCGGAAATAATATATCGCGCAGCTTTAGGATTTCGCCCTGTTATGGGTCATATTTATCATTTATACGAAAAAAAAGATGGTTCTCACACTATCTCGCTCATCGCTCCTCATGAATGGGGCAGCAGAACGCCGTATGTTTTCCTCGCCACTTGCCAATTACTTTACGACCACACTTGGGAGATTCTGACGCAGGCAGAAGAGTTTACATCATAAAAATCTGCTATGCCTCAGCTCTCGCTCATCATCGCCGTTTATAAAAATATCCCTGCGCTCGACCTGATACTGAGGGGTCTTCAAAATCAATCTTTCAAGGATTTTGAAGTCATTATTGCAGAAGACAATGACGGCGCGGAGATGCAAAATTTTATTGAAAATGCACGACAGCAATTTTTTTTTCCGATAAAACACATTTCTCAACCCGATAACGGTTTTCAAAAAGATAAGGCTTTGAATAAATCTGTTGCTGTTGCAGCGGCGGATTATTTGGTATTTATTGATGGTGATTGCATCCCGCACCGCCATTTTTTAAAAGCCCATTTTGAGAATCGTACTGAGGGGTACGCCCTGTTTGGGCGGCGTGTCATGCTTTCTGAAAAATTCACTAATACTCTTGCGAGAAACGAAGCAAATCTAGCAATTAACATTTTTAACTTAATCGTAACTCGTTGTAAACGAATAGATTGTGCATTTTACCTGCCATTTTTAAAAAATAAAATTCAAACGATAACCGCTATCTGGGGTTGCAATTGGAGCATCCATAAAAAGCATATAGTTGATGTGAATGGGTTCGATGAAGACTATTTAAAACCTGGCTATGGCGAAGATACCGACATCGAATGGCGGCTTTTTAAGATAGGTATTCAGTTAAAAAAAATAAAAAATAAAGCGATTCAATACCACCTACACCACAGAGAGAACTACGCCGACACCTTGGAAAATGAGAAATTGATGTTGAAAAAACAAGCAGCAGGCAAATTTTTTTGTGAAAACGGCTTATCGAAGTATCTTTGAATCCATGTCAAATTTTAATCAATCTTTTGCCGATACCCTGCGCTCGCTCAATGTTGAACAAGCCGAAGCAGTGCGCCACATTGAGGGTCCTGTGCTTGTGGTAGCAGGTCCGGGAACGGGTAAAACGCATATTTTGTCCGCTCGGATTGGGCAAATATTGACTCAAACGGACACTGCTCCTTACAACGTTCTCTGCCTCACATTTACCGACGCCGGTGTGCAAGCGATGCGTGAACGGCTCTTGACATTGATAGGTTCCGAAGCCCATAAGGTGCATATTTTTACTTTCCATTCCTTTTGTAACAAAGTGATTCAAGACAATCTCGATCTGTTTGCTCGGCAGGATTTGGCTTTGCTCGATGACCTCGAAAGGCAGGAAATGATTCGCGAAATTATCGATGAACTTCCACACGACCACCCTCTGAAACACGGGCGCGGCAGCGATATTTATTTTTATGAAAAACATCTTGCCGACCTTTTCAAAATCATGAAAACGGAAGCATGGACAATAGAATTTGTAGAAAAAAACATTCAAAACTACGTAGAAAGCCTACCTAATCGGGCAGAATACATTTATCAAAATACTCGAAAAGGGCTTTGGCAAAAGGGCGATTTGAAGACTCAAAAGCTTGAAGAAGAGCAACAAAAAATGCAAAGGCTGTATTCCGCAGTGCAATTATACCCCGTTTTTGAGAAAATACTAAGGGGTCATCGTCGCTATGATTTTGATGATATGATACTTTGGGTGATTGATGCTTTTGAGAAATTTCAGTTTCTTTTGCGCAATTATCAAGAGCAATATCTTTACTTTTTGGTGGACGAATATCAAGACACGAATGGCTCGCAAAATAAAATTTTGTCGCAACTCATTAGCTTTTGGGACAACCCCAATATTTTTATTGTCGGCGATGACGACCAAGCGATTTATGAATTTCAAGGTGCTCGACTCAAAAGCCTTGTGGATTTTTATCATCAATATCAAAATGATATAAAAGTTATTTTATTAAAAGAAAATTATCGCTCAACACAAAATGTTTTGAATATTTCAAAACGATTGATTGATTTGAATAACTTGCGGATAATCAATCAGTTACATAATT
>JAYTON010000328.1:0-8582 GCA_043747725.1 Saprospiraceae bacterium | reverse complement strand
GCACTGACTAATGCTTTTTCGCAGCTTGAAAATATGATAAATATGAGGAAAACTATTGGGAGTAATTCATTGATTATCAATGAATTAAACCTATAAGGTTTATTGCTTATAAATAATTGCTTTATAATTTTCATTTCAAATTTTTAATTTTAAATGGAATATTGAAGAGTGATTGAATCAATAAACTCTGCGTACCGACTTGAAGCCGCCCGTTGTGCTTATCATCCATATAATCCCATCGATAAATTGCCCTCAAATGGTTGCCATTAGTGAGGGGTAAGTCTATCTGCCAACGCCAGTCTATATTCAACAATTTGTTGAAAGTAACAACGCCATATTCCTTGGTAAAATTTTCTTTATCGGCAAATCCGATATAGGTAGGGCGAGTATCATACGCCACCACAGGAATCGTTAATTGAGTGCTTAAAATCCAGTTTTTCTTAAAAAAACGCACATTTTTCATTAAATACGTAGCAGCCGCAAGACCTGTTGGGACATTAAAACTAAAAATATTATTGGTGTTGCCAGGGTAATAACCCATACTCGATGAGTGAAAAACCGAGCCGCCTACATACCATTTAAAACCAGCTTGCTGAGGCATTACGCGCCTTGCCCATATCTGCGAAACACCATAGCGAAATCCATAAGCGGAATAATTATAACCCTTATTGACTCTTGATTGAATTTGATTCGCATTACCCCACAGCTCAAATTGCTTAAACCATTTTTCGCTGATGCGTTCTGAACCAATGTGCAATTCTGCACCATAACCAGTATATGCAAGTGGACTGAAAAGGTCGTCTTTACGAGTTTGCCACGTCAATCCGACTGTAGTTGTAAAAAACTTTTGACGCGGCATCTCGCCTGGGCTTTGAGCAACGATGAGAATGGAAAAAAAGATTAGAAAAGTTGAAGTTAAAAATAATTTCATATTTAAACTGTTGATTTTGAATGAATTCGACACCCCATCAGTTGCCACGTACCTCGCAATGACATTTAGATGTTTAGAGCATCACAATAAAAGCGTTCAAAAATAATTAAAAAATGCAAGGTAGCACATCATTTTTTTTAACGCTCACATATTCCTAAAATTAACGCCATAAAAAAGCCTCAATCTTGATGCAGATTGAGGCACGATATGAATGATTTACAAAAAACACTATAATTTGCCATTTGCCCCCAAAGGAGGAGTTAAGGTAAAATTAATCAACATTGTCATGCAAAAAAGAATTGCCTGATGTGTTCAACTCATTGTTTTCATCAATAGACCATTGCGAAACGGGCTTCTCAGAAGAATGTTGAACGCTATCCAACCGAACACCTCTACGCATGTAAGCGGGTTCATTTTCCATCTCAATAATCGTTTGGGGATTATTGAGTTTCATTGAGTTGACATTTGTCCGCAATTTTTCACGGCGTTGCGTTTCTACAGCCAAACGGCGGCGGCGTTCGTCGTCGCTTACTGGATTGTCATTTTTCACAAAAGGCTCATGCGGTTGATTATAAGTTGGACGCGGCTTTGAAAATCTTGAAGAATCCAATTCTAAAGAGTTACCCCCCTCAGTATCGTCAAAGCCAAACCCGAAAAAATCATGTCTTTTAGCGTCTTTACGAATCGGCTCATCGTCGAGTGTGAGTACGACTTTAGTATCTGCTTCTTTATGTTGATGATTTTGAGTACGGCTTTCAAATCCTGTAGCGATAACTGTTACAGAGAGTTTGTCACCTAAAGTTTCGTCATAGCAATTACCCCAGATAAGGTTTGCACCGTCACCTGCTTCTTCCTGTACAAATTCGGTGATGGCGAAAATTTCGTCCATCGTTACTTCCTTCGTTCCACTTGTTATGTTTACCAAAATATGCTTTGCGCCTGTGATATTTGTTTCTTCCAAAAGTGGCGATGACAATGCCGAATCAACAGATTTCTTAGCCCGATTATCTCCATCGGCAATACCGATGCCCATAATAGCGACGCCAGAACCACGCATAACCGTATTAACATCTTCAAAGTCCACGTTGACATAACCTGGTACAGTGATGATTTCGGCGATACCTTTTGCTGCTGTTGTTAAGATATTATCTGCTTGAGCAAAAGCCCCTGAAACGGATAGATTGCCGAATATTTGACGCAATTTATCATTGGAAATGATGATAATAGTATCAACATTTTTCTTCAATTCATCCAAACCTTCAAACCCTTGCATAGTCCTTTTACGACCTTCAAAAGTGAATGGTAGAGTGACGATTGCTACTGTCAAAATGCCCATTTCCTGAGCTGTTTTGGCAATAATTGGAGCAGCACCTGTACCCGTGCCACCGCCCATGCCAGCTGTGATAAAGAGCATTTTAGTGCTCGTTCCAAGGTAATTTTTAACATCCTCAATGCTTTCGAGGCATGCTTGCTTACCGCGTTGAGGTTGTGAACCTGCGCCTAAACCCGCTGAAACGAGTGGACCCAAAGCGATTTTAGTGGGAACCGGACTCAAATCCATCGCTTGTGAGTCAGTATTGCAAATGGCAAAATCAACACCTACAATACCTTGTTTATACATGTGGGTTACGGCATTTGAACCGCCACCACCGACACCAATTACTTTTATGATTGATGGTTCCTCTTGCTTAAAATTGAAAACCATGATTGTTCTTTTTAGGAATGAGAAATTATAGTTTTAGTTTCACAGTGTTGTTGTTTTAAGTTTTAAAAAGTTAAAATCTTAAAACAATCATATGCTATTTCAAGTCCGTATCTGGCTCGGCTTCGAACCATTCTTTTGTGCGTTTGAATATGCTTTCAAGCCATTTTCCACCTTGCTGATTAGAATTTTCAGAAAAAGCCATTTCAGACTGAGGGGTGTTGGTTGGTGTTTCAACTACTGCTTCTACAATAGGTTTCACCTCAACAACAGGGCGCAAACGAGCCGCTTCTTCTTCAATCTGAATACCATTCAATAGTAAACCGATGGCAGTAGAGAAAATAGGGCTGCAAACTTGCTCGTGGTAGCCGTGAGCCAAATGCTCAATCGGTACACCGATGCGCGTCGCCATGCCTGTATGAAATTCGCATAATTTTTCAATATCGCGCATCAAAGAGCCACCGCCTGTGAGGACAATGCCGCCAATGAGTTTGCGCTCATAACCTGAGCGACGGATTTCCCAAACCACATAGTCGAAAATCTCTTCCATACGGGCTTGGATAATGCGCGCGAGGTTCTTTTCACCGATTTCTTTATAATCCCGACCTTTAATACCCGGAATCGTGATAATGCGGTTGTCAAAAACTTCATCCGCTAACGCAGAGCCGAATTTGACTTTCATTTGCTCTGCTTGGTGCTGCATCACAGTACAACCTTCCTTTATATCGGAAGTGATGACATTACCGCCGAAAGGAATCACCGCCGTGTGGCGAATAATACCTTCGTGGAAAATAGTGATGTCAGTCGTGCCGCCGCCGATGTCAACAAGCGCGATACCCGCTTCTTTTTCTTCTTCGTTGAGGACAGCTACTGCTGAAGCGATAGGTTCAAGCGTCATACTCTCTACCTTCAAAGTAGCGCGTTCTACACAACGGTGAATGTTGTTAGAGGCTGAAATTTGACCTGTAATAATGTGGAAATTGGCTTCCAGACGCACACCACTCATACCGATTGGGTCAGTGATACCTTGTTCATTGTCCACAGTGTATTCCTGCGGGATAACGTGCAAAATCTTATCGCCAGGAGGCAATACGAGTTTATACATATCATTGACAAGGCGCGTGATGTCTTTTTGGCTAATTTCGGTGTGGTCGTTATCGCGCGTCAAAATGCCGCGATGTTGCAAGCTCTTTATATGCTGACCTGCAATGCCCACGTGTACACGGGAGAATTTAGCTTTGGAAGCACGTTCAGCGGCTTGGATGGCTTCGGAAATAGCATTGACAGTTTTTTCAATGTTCGTGACAACACCGCGCATCACCCCGATACTGTCAACTTTACCTACTCCGAGAATTTCAAGTTTGCCATGTTCGTTTTTACGACCGGCAATGGCACACACCTTTGTAGTGCCAATGTCCAATGCTACTACAAGTTCAGTAGCGAGAGGTTTTTGATCATTCATATCAAAAGAAGAGTTTTGGTCACACCAACAGAGTCAACTATGTTGGTGCGAGTGTTAAATTATAGCGTTCAATATCCTTTCTGTTTTGTTTAATGCGATGTGAAAGTGTTTCTGTTTAAATTGTTTGTTTGCGAGTGTTCTTACATTTCTACAGTGTTCTCATCATGTATGACGGATAACGCCAAGTAACTCTCTGAAAATCAATGTATTAGCGATATCAACATTGATTTTCTTTTCATTGTAAGATTCTGTTCTACAAAAGTAATGCTTTTTGAGCATTAAAAACGCTGCAAAATAGCGGTATTTTTTACATTAAAAAAATTTTAATTCACATTTTTTTGACTATCAATGAATCAAACATTCAAATTTATATACTTTTTATCGAACAATACAATATTTGCTAAAACATTTATTTTTTTAATAATCGTTTGGTTATTAGGATTAATTTTAATATTTTCCAAAATAAATATTAAAAAAATGCAAATTTAAGTAAATTTAATTTTCCTTTTTTTCTTTAATTTAATTTCTTTTTATTCCTTACTTTTCCTTCTCAAAGCCTTGATAACCAATAACTTACATTTTAAATAAAATATTAATGAAATTTTAAAATAAATATTGAAAAAACATTGAATAAAATGAAAATCTTCGTTTATTTCTTAAAATAAATTGAAAAATATTGCTCAAAAAAAAGCTGAATTTTTTTTAACATCTCATCTTTTTTTACAAACTATCTGCCCTTTATATTGAACTGAAATGCTGGCGTACTTGCGCCAACCCTCATAAGGCATGGCTTCTTCATAAAAAATGCGCACCCGTTGAAGTTTATCTTCCAAATCATCAATCGTCCCAATCCTTATCTTTTGGTCGCCTAAAACTGGGATTAAAGTAAACTCATTCCCTGCGTCAACATAGATTTGTTGTATAAAAGTTTTATAAAATTCATCAATTTGCAAGCGTTGTATTAGATTATAAACATCTTTCAAACCGTACTTTTTACGCTGTAAAAAATCAGGCACATGCGGTGGAATAGCTCCCGTCACGACTATTACTCTTGCAGAAAAATACTTGGAAAGAGGCATCTTGACACCGTTTTTATCCAAATAATAATTCAAACCATTATTGTCTCTGACGCGACAAATCGGCTCGCGTTGCAATATTTTAACAGTCAAATTATTGTCTGCATCTATAAATGCTTCAGCATTTTCAATGAAGGGGTCTTGTTCAAGTACGCGCTCTACTCGCTGTACATCCACTTGCCCTACGCGCAAGTCTTCAATTTTATCATCGAAGCCGCGGTTAATAAGTTCTTTTACATCTTTTTCTTTTATCAAATCATTTTCACTATCAGTCAAGTGCTTGATTTCTACAATGATATTTTTGACTTCGCCCTTCTTTTTACTCAAAATGGCTGTAATACCGATAACCACGACTATCAAAATGCCAATCGTAGAGTACAATTTTACTTTATTGATATTATAAGGTGTTAACTTAGTCACTGGCGAGTATGTTTACGATTTGAATGTTATAATTATATTTTCTATCGGCAAATTTAGATAATTCTCTTTTCTTATTCACACTATTCCTTTTTTTCTTAAAAACCGTTTATACATTTGCATCTACAGTTAGAAATATTTATCGTTCATCATTCATCATTCATCGTTCAATTTAAAAATTTTGAATCCAAAACATCTTCAATTAATAGCCAGTTCACTCGGCATTCGCCCTAAACAAATCGAAAATACCGTCGAACTTTTTGAAGGCGGCGCGACTATTCCTTTTATTTCACGCTATCGCAAAGAGGTCACAGGTTCTTTAGACGAAGTGCAAGTTGGAGATATTTTATCGCAATTTAATAAACTGAATGAATTGGAAAAACGCCGCGAAGCTATTCTCAAAAGCATCGAAGAACAAGGCAAAATGACCGATATACTGAGGGGTCGCATCGTAGCCACCTATAATATCACTGAACTTGAAGATATTTATTTGCCTTATAAACAAAAGCGCAAGACACGCGCTTCTGTAGCCAGAGAAAAAGGTTTAGAACCTTTGGCTAATGAACTTTTCGCTCAAAAGTCTAATAATATTGAAAAATTAGCAGCCACCTATTTAAATGACACCGTCACGACCATCGATGAAGCCCTTGCAGGTGCGCGCGACATCATAGCCGAGCGAGTGAGCGAAGACATCAATGCCAGGAATTTAGTGCGCAATTTTTTTGATAAAGAAGGCAGTATTAAAGCTAAATTGGTAAAAGGAAAAGAGGAAGCAGCAGCTAAATATAAAGACTATTTCGATTTCAGCGAACCCCTCAGTAAATGCCCTTCGCACCGCCTGCTCGCCGTGCGTAGGGGAGAGGATGAAGGCTTTTTACGCATCTCAATTGCCCCCGATGATGAAGCATATGTTATTCAAAAACTTAATGATAATTTCTTAATCGCCAATAATAAAGCCAGTGATGAAGTTCAAAAAGCCATTGCTGATGCTTATGAAAGGCTATTAGCCCCGAGTATTGAAACAGAATTTAGGAATATTTCTAAAGAAAAAGCCGATACAGAAGCCATTCGAGTATTTGTTAATAATTTAAAACAATTACTCTTATCTGCTCCTCTTGGACAGCGTCGGGTAATGGGCATTGACCCGGGTTTTAGAACGGGCTGCAAAATTGTTTGCTTAGATGAAAGTGGGACTTTGCTTTTCAATACAACCATATATCCGCACCCCCCTCAGTATCAAGAGCGCGAAGCGGTTGATAAGCTCAAAGATTTAGTGAAAAAGTATAAAATACAAGCGATTAGCGTTGGCAACGGTACGGCAGGTCGTGAAACCGAAACGCTTTGCCGCACTATTCAATTCGATACGCCTGTAGATATATTTATGGTCAGTGAAGCGGGAGCGTCTATTTACTCTGCTTCGGATGTAGCGCGTGAGGAGTTTCCCGATTTGGATTTGACGGTGCGCGGTTCTGTTTCTATCGGTCGGCGATTGATGGATCCATTAGCGGAGTTAGTTAAAATTGACCCTAAAAGCATTGGTGTCGGTCAATATCAGCATGATGTGAATCAAAATGCTTTGAAAGAAAGTTTAGATAGAACCGTTGAAAGTTGTGTCAATCAAGTAGGCATTAATTTGAATACAGCCAGTAAGCATTTATTAACCTATGTTTCAGGTTTGGGTCCGAGTTTAGCGCAAGCGATTGTCAAACATAGAACTGAAAATGGTATATTTAAAAACCGCAGCCAATTAAAGAAAGTCGCTCGATTGGGCGATAAAGCGTATGAACAATGCGCTGGTTTTCTACGGATTAGAGATGCAGAAAATCCTTTAGATAATACCTCAGTGCATCCTGAAAGCTATCATGTGGTTGAAAAAATGGCTAAAGATTCGGCTGTTTCTGTAAAAGAATTAATTGACAAAAAGGATTTAAGGAAGCAAATCAATCTGACGCAATACGTGAGCGATAAAATAGGTTTGCCCACCTTAAACGACATCATGAAAGAACTTGATAAACCTGGTCTCGACCCACGCGGAGAAGCCAAAGCCTTCGAATTTGGCGATGTACACGCTTTAGAAGACTTGAAAATAGGGATGCTTTTACCCGGTATCGTGACTAATATTACCAATTTTGGCGCATTCGTAGATATTGGCGTCAAACAAGATGGCTTGGTGCATATTTCTCAAATGGCAAACCGTTTTATCAAAAGCCCTAATGAAGTCGTGAAATTGCAACAACCAGTGCAGGTGAAAATAATTGAATTGGACATGACCCGTAAACGCGTTATGTTGTCAATGAAAGATGTCTGACCCCCCTCAGTAAAATCCATAAAAAAGGTATAAGCATCCGCATATGGAAACTTACACCTTGTATGATTGAATTTTAAAATCAGAAAATGACTTTATTTAGCTGTAAAAACCTTAACCCAATCCACAGACATGGTACCCGTTTGAATAAGAGAAGGATCTAAATTGGCAAAAAATAGACCGCCAACCGCTAAATTAAGCGTTATTTTTTCACTCTTCCCGAATATATTGGGAATATAGCCTCCTGATTTGATATCCACGATTTTACCATCAAATAAAAATGTCAAATCATTTTTACTCCAAATCAATTCGTAAACGTGGTAGCATGTGGTAAGGTCAACATCGGAAGTGATATAACCCTCTGCACCTGAAACCAAGTTTTTGCCCGCCACGCGTCCGTAGAAATAATTGGTCGCATAGTTAAATGGCTCTTGACCACGTGCTTCCAAAATATCAATTTCGCCTTGAGTGGGCCAAGGGTCTCCGTAGCTCCAAAACGCTGGCCACATGCCATATCCTGCAGGCAACTTAATGCGCGCCATAATCCGCACTTTCGGGACAGTTCTTGAAGCAGAAAAAAGCGTTTTAGATTCGATGCGCCCTGAAGTATAATTGAATGAAGAAGGCGTTTGATTGTCAGGTCGAGTTGGACCCACTACCGTTTCTTTTTTCGCATTAATGAGCAATTC
>JAYTON010000327.1:0-5146 GCA_043747725.1 Saprospiraceae bacterium | reverse complement strand
CGGCTCACAACCGTTTGTAAACCCATCACGATTTGCGAACCAATCACAATTGGATCAATACCGCCCCAAGGCATTGCGCCGTGCGTTTGTTTACCTTTGATGATAATTGTAAATCTATCTGAACTCGCTTGAGTGCCGCCCGAACGGTAAGCGAGTGTACCCACAGGCAATTGTGCCGCCATGTGTAATCCAAAAATTGTTTCCACCTTTGGATTGTCCAACACCCCTTCTTTTATCATGTCGCCCGCGCCACCTGTTTCGCCTTTGGGTGCACCTTCTTCGGCAGGTTGAAAAATAAAGACGATTGTACCAGCTAATTCTTTCTGAAATTGGGTCAAAACTTCCGCTGCACCCATCAAAATAGCCGTGTGGCAATCGTGTCCGCAAGCGTGCATCACGCCTGTTTCTACGCCGTTGAAGGTGGTTCGGACTTTGGATTTGAAGGGTACATCAGTGCGCTCGGTGACAGGTAAGGCATCAATATCTGCTCGCAAAGCGATGGTTGGTCCCGCTTTCCCACCTTTTAAAATGCCGACTACGCCTGTTTTGGCAATGCCCGTTCGGACTTCAAAACCCAATGATTTAAGATGCGCCGCAATAATGCCCGCCGTCCGAGTTTCCCGATTCGACAGCTCAGGGTTTTGATGAAAGTCGCGCCGCCAAGCCACTATTTTGCTTTCAATGCTTTGAGCAGCTTTGTCCATTTGGACTTTCAATGCCGCATTGGGATTTTTTTGAGCAAAAAGAGATGTTGCCCATATCATGAAGATTGCCGCGCCGATGCGCCCTTTTAGATTTGTCATGTTGCTTTTTTCGTTTTTGAATGTAAATAAATTGAAAATATATCAAAATACTGAGGGGGTGCTTTCCTATTTAATGTAAAACTATTACTTAAATATTCCTTTATTTTTTTAGCTTTGTCATGTAATATTAAATCCATCTAATCAAATTTTAAACAAGTACAATCATGCAATCGAAAAATTATCTCTCTCTGACTGTCCAAGCAGTTTATGTGCTTTTGACAGGTCTTCAACTCATTTTTGTTCCCAATATGCTGCTCGGCATGTTTGGATTTGAACCCACCACCGAAATCTGGATTAAGGTTTTAGGCATTGTTGTTTTGTCTCTTTCTATTATTTATTACGCTGTCAGCAAGCAAAATAATACCGATGTGGTACGCGCTACTATGTGGTCGCGCTTATTTGTCGGCACTGGCTTTGTGCTTTTGGTGCTATCGGGTCAAGCCAAATCGACGCTCATTCTTTTTGCAGGTATCGACATCGCTACGGCTGTTTGGACTTGGTTTGAGTTGAAAAAAGCGGTGTAAAACTCTTTTTGACTGACGGTGTGGGTTAATTTTAATTCTGCACCGTCGGTTCAACATTTAGTTAGAAGTATCTAAATGCCTCAAATACTGAAGGGGTACTCATTTTACTTTTTTTATCGTTTTTTCAATTCATTCTTAAAAAAAGTAATCATTTTATCGTAGTACATATCAATCATTAATCCCTCAGTATTTTACTCACTTTTCACCATAACTCGTTGATAACGACTCATTTGTGGCGTTTTAGAATCCGTCACTTCTAAAATAATATGCACCGTTTCACCTTTTTTAATGTCATTAGGCATCTTAAAAGTAGCTTCTGAAAGAGTGGCATTTTGTAATGAAATTTTGCCTTTATAAGTGCCGACCTCTTCATATTGCCACCATTTATAGGTCAATTTATCGCCATCGGGGTCAGTGGCTTTGCCTTTGAGCTTGACTGTTTGATTGGGTTTTGCCACTAAAATATTGGCATGTTTTAAGGAAACTTTAGGCGCATGATTGGCATTTTTATAATCTTTTATACACCAATCTGCCCGCGCTGCAAAATCATATTGAAGCACATCTAACCAACGGGTTTGTCCAAAAGTGGCGTCCATTTTTTGAGTAAACGTATTGAAATCGGCTACATCTTCCCCATCTTCCCAACGGGTCGGATTCGTTTTTGATTGGCTCAAACGACCACCCCAACCGCCATATTGAGGGTTTTCAAGATTGCCCAAACCGATATCTATTAAATGTAAAAACGCAGGAGAATCGCCTTCTGAAATGAAATCGTATTGGTTGAAAGTGCCCCATTGGGCATTTTTTAACTTGGTTATATCGCCATGAATATGCTCATCATCGCCCACCTGTTTTTGCCCGTCACCATAACTATAATACATTTTCAATAATGCCCCATGATTGTTGATGATGTTATCGCCCATGAATTTGCCTTCCAATAAAGCGTGCATGGGGGTAGGCACATATTTTTTCCACGGATAGGCTAAACAGGCAAATTGATGTGAATTGTAATACACTTTTATGTCTTTCCAATTCACCGAAACGTATTTCCGATACGTCGCATCTTGATCCAATATGGCGTAAAGAATGGTTTTATCGCATACTTTTTTATAAATTGCTTGCCATTTAGCAGTCTTATTTCCTAAGGCATCCATTTGGCAATAATCATCTTCAATGGATTTCAACGCTCTTGCAATGGTATTCGTACCGCCCCAAACTTGTAAATAAATAGGCTGCATATTATCATCCAACAGTTTGCTTTTGATAAAATCAGACCCCTCAGTATTTTTATCCATTTCGCCTTCAAAATCAATATTCCCTATTTTGATCAAGCTGCGCAAATGGTTTGCCGTTGGAAAACCTGCGGCATGAGTGCTGAGTTTGGGATAAACTTGTGCGTATGCATCTATCAAATCCTGCATCCAATGCACGCCAGGCCAGCGCAAGTCCGTTTTTTCACCGTACATTTTTTTCGTCATCTCCATTTCGGAAACCATTTTTGTACCCTTCCCATCGCCTTTATAATGCCACATCGAACTGCTATATACTAAGCCTTCTATATTAAATTCATTGGCATATAATAACATGCGGATAAACGAATCCACATCGTCAATCTCGCCATCGGTGGTGACTATTGTTCTGGTCTTTTTTATCTTATTTTGAGCCTCGGATACTGAGGGGGATAAAATAAGCAGCGATAACGCTATTAAAAAAAAGTATTTTTTCATTCTTATCTTATTGATTATGAATTATTTACATAACTTATTAAAACTGTTTATTTTCCTAAAGTTATATATTGTGATTTCGGGTGAAATTAAATAATTCATACCGCATTTTTAAATCAAAATCTTAGTTTGTTGTGATTTTAAGTGGAATACTGAGGGGTACATCTACTCTAATTTTAGAAGTTACTCAATACTTATTTCAATTCATCCTTGTAAATTTAAAATTAGATTTTAAAATTACAAGGATAATTTCTAAAAAGGAATAAAAAGGATAAAGCGTTTCGTTAAGCCAGATATAATAGAAAGTTTAACGTATTTTCCTGTTGCAGGAATAATTGGTCCGCGACAGGTAGGAAAAACGACCTTAGCTAAACAAATACAAACAGAGATGAGTCGCCCCTGTATTTATTTGGAGTTGGAGTTAGAAATTGACGTCAATCGACTTCAAAATGCTCAACTTTATTTGCAAAAACATCAAGATATGTGCGTGATTATTGACGAAATCCAGTTGATACCACGCCTTCTCCCACTTTTGCGCGCCTTGATTGATCAACATAGAGTACCAGCTCGGTTTATGATTTTGGGATCAGCTTCACCTTCTTTGATTCGACAAAGTTCAGAAACGTTAGGAGGGCGAATCGCCTACACAGAATTAGCACCTCTTTCTCTTACTGAAATAAATCCTGAGGGTATTCGACAAGAGAAACATTGGTTTTTTGGAGGCTTCCCCGATGCTTTACTTGCTGCAACAGAAAGCGTGGCAATAAAATGGTTGAATAATTTTTTAAGTACCTTTTTGGAAAAAGATTTACGCGCTTTGGGTTATGAAATTAGTACTCAAACCCTTTCGAGGCTGTATCAAATGATTGCTCATATTCATGGTCAAATCTTAAATATGAATATGCTCTCTCAATCTTTGGGCGTCTCAAATCCAACTGTTAATAAATATCTTGACTTGATAGAAGGTGGTTATTTGATTCGCCGTTTACAGCCTTACATTATGTCAATTTAGGCAAACGCTTGGTGAAAGCACCTAAAATTTACTACCGAGATACATGGCTTTTACATCAATTAGCCCCTACCCTTGCGAAAGGATTTTATCAAAGCATAGTAGATTTGAAACCGCATTATCAGTACGTTATCATTCCAACCGGCACGCCTTATTTTTTGAATGAGCAATTAAAGGTTTGTAGCTTGTCTGACTTTTTGAATGTTGAGTTGGCTTTAGTGCATGGGTAAAATGTGAAAAACTATCTCAATTTATACCCCCTCAGTAAAATGGCAATTTTTCGCACTTTATTTATTTAAACAGCCATTTACATAAATAATCTTTTAAGGTTTTATATAAAAGATTATTTAAGGTTCAATGAAACTATCCTCCTTTGCTCATACCCTTCCCTTAATTTCCCTTCTAAGGCTTAGAAAAAGCCCACACATATAAACCCGCGAAAAGCTTCCGTTCGTAGCTTATGCTTAAAATGCCGCCGCTCAAAATGAATTGTCTGCTGACCCAAAGTTTTCAAAAACCATTAGAAAGGCTTATGAGTAGCTTTTTTTTTAGGAGTATGTATTTATTTATATAAAACCGTAAATAATTATTTATTAATTAATTTAAATAATTAAATAATTATTTACGGTTTTATATAAATCCTCAAATAATTTAAGATTTTATAGTCGTTTCAAGTCTTCTTCAATCAGACCAATCACATAATCGCGCATAGAAACGCCCTGCTCTGCGACTCTAATTTTGATAGACCGATAAAGGGAAACCGGGAAGTCAAAACTTGTCTTTTTGACAGGCTCAATGCTGGGTTCGGGGTCGAGTTCAGGCAGTAGGGTAGGGGTGGTCACTTTGGTTTCTTCGACCGCGTGTATTTTGGTGGTGATTTCCTCCGCCTTGTCTTCTTCAAGAATGCTTTTTTTAGGAATCCGAGAAGGGTTAAGATTTTGCCCCAAGTCTTGCAATTTTGCCATGATTTTGATATAGGTAATGAGTGATAAGTAATGGGTAATGGGTAATGGGTAATGGGTAATGGGTAATGGGTAATGGGTAATGGGTAATGGGTAATGGGTAATGGGTAATGGGTAATGGGTA
>JAYTON010000326.1:0-7783 GCA_043747725.1 Saprospiraceae bacterium | reverse complement strand
GCTTTCTGAGATTTATCACCGCATCAAATTTGGCGATGCGAAAACGGACGTTGAAGTTTAAAATTAAGGATTGAATTGAAAGTTTTCCAATTAAAAAATCCGTCTCAAGTGTTTGAGACGGATTTTTTTAATTTTAAAACTAAACTTTCACTATTTTCTGAAAATTCAAAACTCAAATCGTCTATATTTGTTCGATAGTAAAAGATGCCAATTATGGGCGTACGAATAACTAATAACGATTAACAAACAACGATTATGTCTTATAAAAGCCTATGGGATGCCGTTTTGGATTTAGAAAAACATGGCAAATTGAAGCGGATAAAAACGGAGGTTGATCCTAATTTGGAAATGGCGGAAATCCATCGCCGAGTTTTTGAAGCCCAAGGTCCTGCCCTATTGTTTGAGCGCGTTAAAGGCTCACCGTTCAAAGCAGTTTCTAATCTTTATGGCACTTATGAGCGCACTGATTTTCTGTTTCGGCATACCCTCGCTAAAGTTCAAAAAGTGGTGGAACTCAAGCTTGACCCTACGGCTTTTTTGAAGAAACCCTTGCGGTATCTCGGCGCACCTTTCACTGCTCTCACTGCTTTGCCCATGCGCATACCCCTCAGTATGTCGCCTGTCAATTATGGTGAAACAACCATTGATAAATTGCCGCAAGTAAAGTCGTGGCCAATGGATGGTGGCGCGTTTGTTACCCTCCCGCAAGTCTATACCGAAGACCCCGACAAGCGTGGTATCATGGGCAGCAATATAGGCATGTATCGCATACAACTCTCTGGCAATGAATACATTACGAATAAAGAAATTGGCTTACATTATCAAATTCATAGGGGTATAGGCGTGCATCATGAAAAGTACAATCGCAGCGATGAACTGTTTCGATGTTCAGTATTTATAGGGGGTCCACCGAGTCATGCATTGGCGGCGATTTTCCCTTTGCCAGAAGGCTTACCTGAGGTAACATTTGCAGGCATGTTAGGCGGACGGCGGTTCAGATATGCTCGAAATACTGAGGGGTCGGTCATTTCATCCGATGCTGATTTTGTCATCACGGGTGTGATTCGCAAGGGCGAAAAAAAGCCCGAAGGTCCCTTTGGCGACCATTTAGGGTACTATTCTTTGCAGCATGATTTCCCTGTTATGGATGTTGAGCATGTCTATCATCGCAAGGATGCGTTGTGGCATTTTTCAGCGGTGGGTCGCCCGCCTGCGGAGGATTCGAGCTTTGGTTATATGATTCATAATATTGTAAAACCGTTGGCACCGGCTGAGTTTCCGGGTCTTGTTGAGATTAATGCGGTGGATGCAGCAGGAGTGCATCCTTTGCTTTTAGCGATTGGGCAAGAGCGCTATATGCCTTTTAGAGAACGCAAACCCGAAGAGATTTTGACCATTGCTAACCATATTTTAGGTAGCGGCCAAACGAGTTTAGCAAAGTTCCTATTTATTGTTGCTGCGGCCCCTGTCTCCAAAGGGGGAGAGCCTGCCCCTTCCACTAAAAACATACTCGATTTTTTTAATTTTATTTTAGAACGCATTGATTTACAACGAGATATACATTTTCAAACGCGTACAACCATTGATACCCTCGATTATTCAGGCACAGGTTGGAATGAAGGTTCTAAAGTTGTTGTAGCAGCTTGTGGTGAAAAACGGAGAGAACTGAAAGCAGAATTGCCTGAAAATTTTGATTTGCCCGTTGGTTTTAGTGAACCAGTTTTTGTTCAAAAAGGGATTTTAGCGATAAAATCTCCTAAATTCGCCTCACATACTGAGGGGGTAGCGCAAGCGGAAAATTTGTCAAAACACCTCGAAAAATTTGACTTAAAGCACATTCCTTTGATTTTAATGGTGGATAATAGCGCATTTACTGCTCAAACGGTCAATAATTTTGTTTGGGTCACTTTTACCCGAGCGAATCCTTCGCATGACATATACGGCGTTCGAGCGACGACAAAATTTAAACATTGGGGCTGCGAGACGCTGATTATTGATGCGCGTATCAAGCCTCACCATGCACCAGAGTTGATTCCAGATAAAAAAGTAGCGGAAAGAGTGGATAAATTATTTGCTAAAGGAGGTGATTTAGAAGGTTTGATATAAATTTGATACCATTTTGATATAAAATGGTTCTATGTATATTTTCTTACACCCCTCAGTATTTCGGCAAATTTTGCTTACTTTTGCACCCTAAATCACTCAATAATGATGCATAAATCAGGTTTTGTCAATATAGTCGGTCGCCCAAATGTGGGGAAAAGTACACTTATGAATGCCCTCGTAGGCGAGCGAATGAGCATTATTACTAACAAACCTCAGACGACGCGCCATCGCATCATCGGGCTTTTGAGTGGCGATGATTTCCAAATAGTATTTAGCGATACGCCGGGTTATATACGCAAACCGGCTTATAAAATGCAATCTGCTATGAATGCTTTTGTAGAAGGTTCGTTTGAAGATGCTGATGTGATGCTGTTTGTAACAGAGCCAAATGAAAAATTTGAAGCCGATGATCCGATTATTACCAAGTTGAGAAATGTAGATTATCCCAAATTTTTAGTGATTAATAAAGTCGATGCTTTCCCTGCGGCGGTGGTGGATGCTTATAGAAATACTTTGATAAAATTGATTGATTTTGATGAAATTTTTGAAATTTCTGCCTTGAAAAAGAAGAATATTGAGGTGTTAGACGAAGGCAATTCATTGGGTTTATTGAGTAAAATAAAAGATATTTTGCCAGAAGGACCTGAATATTATCCTAAAGACCAGTTGACGGATAGACCCGAACGCTTCTTCACAGCAGAAATCATTCGAGAGAAAATATTGCTCAACTATAGAGATGAAATTCCTTATTCCTGCGAGGTGGTCGTGGATTCTTTCAAAGAAACGCAAACCAATAAAGGTGAAGCACTTGACCGCATCATGGCTACAATATTCGTTTCTCGCGAAAGTCAAAAAGTGATTATCATAGGTAAAAATGGTTTGTCTATAAAGAAAGTCGGTACAGAAGCCCGTAAGGATTTGGAGGATTTTTTACAAGCGAAAGTGTTCTTAGAACTATCGGTAAAAGTGAAGGACAATTGGCGAGATGATGATAGGTTATTGAAACATTTTGGTTATACGGTTTAAATATGTACCCCCTCAGTATCTTCGCTCTCAAAATGATTTTTCATTATTTTATAAATAAAAAAAACGCTAAATAATTGAAAATCAACTCTTTAGTGTAAACCACTTAGAGTGAATAAAAATACAAAAGCCGTCTCGAATAACTCGGGACGGCTTTTGACTATCTATATTTCCTCTAAAAATTATAATTCACTTTCATTGCCTACATATTGCTCTTCATAATCCATATCGAGATCATCTAAAATGCCACGCGCTTTGTTGCTTTCGTAAGCAGATTTAGTTGTGACAATAAGGTTTCTGAATTGGCGCAAACCTGTACCTGCCGGAATGAGTTTACCAACGATAACGTTTTCTTTCAAGCCCATCAGGTTATCTCTCTTAGCTGCAATCGCTGCGGTAGAAAGTACCTTAGTAGTTTCTTGGAATGAAGCGGCTGAAATCCAGCTTTCTGTACCCAATGAAGATTTCGTAATACCTAAAAGAAGTGGCATTGAAGTAGCCGCTACGGCATCGCGGAATTCAAGCGCTTTTTTATCATTCCGTTTCAAATATGAGTTTTCCTCACGGATTTGACGCAATGTTACCAACTGGCCCGCTTTCAAACGATTAGATTCACCTGCATCAATGACGAATTTTTTATCATAAATATCATCATTCACTTCGTTGAATTCGTTGCGATCAACCGGTTCGCCTTCGAGGAATGTTGTATCACCCGGATCCACGATTTCAAGACGGCGCATCATCTGACGGACGATTACCTCAATATGCTTATCATTGATAGCAATACCTTGCGAGCGATAAACCTCTTGAACACCATTCACCAAATGCTGTTGAACAGCGAAAGGACCTTGAATAGCAAGAATATCGCGTGGTGCCATCGAGCCATCAGAAAGTGGTGTACAAGCGCGTACGAAGTCACCATCTTGAACAAGGATGTGTTTAGAAAGTGGAATCAAATATTTTCTATCTTGACCATCTCTTCCTTTCACGGAAATCTCACGATTACCGCGTTTCACTTTCCCGAGTTCAACAATACCATCAATTTCAGAAACTACTGCCGGGTTTGTCGGGTTACGAGCTTCAAAAAGCTCTGTTACACGAGGCAAACCACCGGTAATATCCTGAATCTTACTCATACGACGCGGAATTTTCACCATCCGCTGACCTGTGCGGATTTCTTGACCATCTTCAACAGACAAGTAAGCACCTACAGGCAATGTGAATGATTTAAGTTCATCACCATCTTTATCAACGATTTTGATAACCGGTATTTTACGTTTATTACGTGATTCAACAATGACTTTTTCGGCAAAACCTGTTTGATCATCGCGTTCTTCACGGAATGTAACCCCTTCTTCAATACCGTCAAATTGAATAGTACCCGTTTTATCAGCTACCATGACAGCATTGAATGGATCCCATTCACATATTTTGTCACCACGTTTAACCTCTTGACCATCTTTTACGAAGATAGTAGAACCATACATGATATTACTTGAAATTAGAACTTTTCCCGTTTTAGAATCAAGTATGCGTAATTCACCTGTTCTTGAAATAACCACATCATTTTTAGCACCGTTTTCTTCATTATATTCAACCGATACGATTTCGTCAAACTCTATTTTACCACTCACCCGCGCTATCAATTCGCTTTCAGTCCGGCTCATCATGACGGTACCACCTACGTGGAAAGTCCGAAGCGTCAACTGAGTACCCGGCTCACCAATGGATTGTGCTGCAATAATACCCGTAGCATCACCCATTTCAGCGATACGACCGCTTGCTAAGTTACGTCCATAACATTTAGCACACACGCCCCGTTTAGTTTCACACGTTAGTACAGACCTAATAGTCACTGCTTCAATACCTGCCTTTTCAATTTCAAGAGCAACATCATCAGTAATAAATTCAGCAGCAGGAAGAATTACGGCATCAGTATCCGGATGAACAATATCATGAAGAGTGAAACGACCTTTAATACGAGTGAAAAGAGATTCAATTTCTTTATCGCCTTCTTTAAATGCAGTAGTTTCAATACCCCTGAGTGTATTACAGTCTTCTTCACGAATAACCACGTCTTGCGCAACGTCCACGAGACGACGTGTCAAGTAACCAGCATCCGCCGTTTTCAAAGCTGTATCCGCCAAACCTTTACGCGCACCGTGAGTAGAAAGGAAGTATTCCAAAACCGAAAGACCATCTAAGAAGTTAGAAAGAATCGGGTTTTCGATAATCGCTCCGCCTGTATCACCTGATTTACGCGGTTTAGCCATCAAACCCCTCATACCTGCCAACTGCTTGATTTGTTGTTTAGAACCCCGTGCACCAGAGTCCAACATCATATAAACTGAGTTGAAACCTTGTTTATGGGCTGCTAATTCTTTCATCAACGCCTCAGTCACTCGGTTATCGGCAAACGTCCATTTATCAATGATTTGGTTGTAACGCTCGTTGTTCGTGATAAGACCCATATTGTATGACTCCCAAACTTCATCAACTTCTACTTGCGCTTCTTCCAACGTTTTAGCTTTAACCGTCGGTGTAATTAAATCACCTAAATTGAAAGATAAACCTGCGCGGAATGCCATACCGAAGCCTAATTCTTTAATAGCATCAAGGAAATCCGCTGTTACTGCAAAATTCGTCCGCTTGATAATATCGCCAATAATGCCTTTCAAATTCCGTTTTGTCAAAAGCGTATTGATGAATGGTACTTTTTCAGGAACAGCTTGGTTAAAAAGGACACGACCAACAGTGGTGTCTATCAATCTTGTTACCATTTTCCCATTTTCTTCTACTCTTGCCCGACATTTGATGGCAGCGTGCAAATCTACACGCTTTTCATTATAAGCAATGATAACTTCTTCTGCTGAATAAAAACGACTACCCTCACCTATCACAGGATTTTCCGGAATTGACTTACGTTCTTTTGTCAAGTAATAAAGTCCCAAAACCATGTCCTGAGAAGGTAATGTAATAGGCGAACCGTCTTGTGGGTTCAAAATATTATGAGCCGCTAACATCAAGACTTGAGCCTCCAAAATGGCTGCATGACTGAGGGGTACATGTACCGCCATCTGGTCACCGTCAAAGTCGGCGTTGAATGCACCACATACAAGCGGGTGTAATTGAATGGCTTTGCCTTCAATCAATCGCGGCTGGAAAGCTTGGATGGATAATCTATGGAGCGTAGGCGCACGATTCAAAAGAACTGGATGCCCTTTCAATATATTTTCAAGAATTTCCCAAATAACTGGGTCTTTCCTATCCACTAATTTTTTGGCGGATTTGACCGTTTTCACGATACCCCGCTCTATTAATTTACGAATAACAAACGGTTTGAACAACTCTGCCGCCATTTGTTTAGGCAAACCACACTCATGTAATTTTTGAGTAGGACCTACCACGATAACTGAACGACCTGAATAGTCAACACGTTTACCCAACAAGTTTTGACGGAAACGGCCTTGCTTGCCTTTTAAAATATCCGATAATGATTTCAAAGCCCGTCCACCTTCTGCTTTTACAGCGTTGGATTTACGAGAGTTGTCAAATAATGAGTCAACGGCTTCTTGAAGCATCCGTTTTTCATTTCTCAAAATCACCTCTGGTGCTTTGATTTCCAAAAGACGCTTCAAACGGTTATTCCGAATAATAACCCGGCGATACAAATCATTCAAATCCGAAGATGCAAAACGACCGCCATCCAAAGGCACCAACGGACGCAATTCGGGTGGCACAACTGGCAGGTATTGGATAATAGTCCATTCAGGCTTATTTTCCTTTACCAAACGAGCTTCACGAAATGCTTCCACTACGCGCAAACGCTTTAAAGCCTCAGACTTGCGTTGCTGCGATGCTTCGTTAGCAGCCATATAGCGCAAGTCGGCTGACAATGTATCGAGATCAAGGCGTGAAAGCAAGTCAAGAACTGCTTCTGCACCCATTTTCGCTACGAACTTATCAGGGTCGGTATCGTCTTTTTGTTGATTGTCTTTTGGCAATGCTTCGAGGATTTCGAGGTATTCCTCTTCAGTCATTAAGTCTAGGTTATTGACACCATCGGCAGCTTTTGGACCTGCATTACAAACAACATATCTTTCGTAATAAATAATAGACTCCAATTTTTTACTGGACAATCCGAGCATATAACCAATTTTATTGGGCAATGAACGGAAAAACCAAATATGCACAACCGGCACAACAAGGCGGATATGACCCATGCGCTCACGACGCACTTTCTTCTCCGTCACTTCTACACCGCAACGGTCGCACACGATGCCTTTATAACGGATACGCTTATATTTACCGCAATAACATTCGTAATCCTTGACGGGACCAAAAATGCGCTCGCAAAATAAGCCGTCACGCTCAGGCTTATAAGAGCGATAGTTGATGGTTTCAGGTTTCAACACCTCGCCATAGCTGCGCTCCAAGATGTCGTCCGGACTTGCCAGACTGATAGTAATACTATCGAAAGTACTACTGCTTTTCAAGTTACTGCTCGCTTTTTTCAAAGACATGCTGATTGCTTTATTAAAAGTTTAATAAAAATCTTTTTAAAAAGTGCCTCAATACTGAGGAAGTATTAATTTAAAACCAATATTGTGATACCCCTCAGTATTTAATTAAAAAACATTAAAATACTGAGGGG
>JAYTON010000325.1:0-5161 GCA_043747725.1 Saprospiraceae bacterium | reverse complement strand
CATCCCGATGCTAAAAGATCGGAACTAACGTATGATTTGATTTCGAGTATTGGCAATTATCATTTGCTCGAAGTGCACCCTAAAACGGGGCGTTCGCATCAGATTCGCGCGCAACTCTCGCGTATAGGTTTACCCATCAAAGGTGATTTGAAATATGGTTTTCCAACGCCTAATAAAGATGGGTCTATCCATTTACATTGCCGTTCGATGAAATTTATTCATCCTGTTACTAAAGAAACGATTGAAATAATGGCTGATCCACCGGAGGGTCAAGTGTGGGAACAGTTTGCGCGGACTTTGACCTAAGTTATTTTTTTAGCAAGGTACTATGTATTAAATATAACTACTTGTTTTACAATCAAAAGCCTTGATTTCATCACGAAATCAAGGCTTTTTGAATGCAAGAAGATTACAGAAATCAAAATTGCTAAAGTAAGAGTGATAATATTTTTAACTGAAATCGAAAGTCTATCTTCTAATTTCTATTTGTTTAATCTCTAATTAATCAAGCCAAGCTGCTGGTGTTCTTGACATATCTCTCTGAGTGCGCTTGATTTGTGGAATTGTCATGCCCAATTGGAATTCAATTTGACGTTGACGGAAGCCCATATCTTTATTCAAAAGCCCTTGATTGTAGTAAGCTGATGCGCTAAAAATCGTTTTATTGAATTTGAATGTCATACCGCCTCCTATACGAACACCTAAATCCAATGTAGCGACTTCCCGATATTGAGTGAACGTTTTTTCAACTGGTCTTTCAAATCTTGCACCCGCATCATCTATATATGATGTTCTCAAAAATGCTTCTGCCGAGCGGTTTTGCAATGCCGAGCTGAGATTAAGACCTGCGCTCATGAAAAACGGGCGATTGGCTTTGGGTGTAAATGTCCAGTCAAGTGGTATGCGGAAATACAAATTGTTGTAAGCGCGGATACCTCTATCTTCAAAAGCAATGGTTTTGCCTGTGAAAGCGACTTGGTGTTTGACTGACATCACATTCATGCCGAAAGAAAAAGCAGAGCGTTTGCCCACACTATATTTTCTTAAAATGCCTACTTGGTAGCCATTGTCGCTGCGAGCGTCAGTGATGTATGCATTGCGTGCCGTTACTGAGGTGTTGTTAAATCCGACTACTAATTCGGTGGTAGCACCTGTTGAAAGAGAGTCTGTGTTTTGAGCGAAAAGGGAGGTGCAGAAAAGTGCGAAGGCAACTGATAATGTTGTTCTCATTGTGTTGTTGTTTACTGAGTTGTTAGATGGTTTGTTTCTAATTGATGGTACAAAGTAACGAGCAATTAAAATGGTACGCATCTCCTTATTCTGTAATTTTTTAAATATAAAAAAATAATCTTTATAAATTAATGAAAATATAACAGTTATACATGAATTTTGTTCAAATAGATTCAAAGACGCTTTATTTATTTTAAAAAAATACCCTATTTATATTAGTTTTTAAACTTTTAGGAAAATATTATTTTTATAAAATACCCAAAGAAAAAACCAAAACAAACACAAACTGAACAACGCATAAAAGAAAGAACTGAGCTTTTGCTTCGCCACAAAGTCGCTCCATACTGAGGGGTCGGATTTATCTGTCAATTTTTTAGTTTTATAATCTATCAATAGTTGCCTATCCGTCGTGATGGGAGAGAAGACATCTTCGTATATTTTTTGAGTGCCACCGATGCGTTTAGGCACGATGGCGTTGTTGTTCCACGCTTGCGTAACGGTTTCGTAGCTGCTGTCAAATTTGATTTTTGAAACGGTTTTGACCCACATACCTGAAATGACGAAAGCCAAAAGCGAATTCATCCCCAATACCAAAAGCGGCTTTGTCCAACCCTTCCAACCTTGAACATCTATTATCCAAATTAAAACGGCATTAATGACCAAGCACCAACCTGCCATAAAAACCACATAAGAAGATGACCAGATGGGCTTATTAATAGGAAATTCAAAATTCATGAGCCAACCCAATAACAAAGCACCAAAGCCCCAAACGAACATTTTCTTCACCAAATCCAAGCGATTAGGGTTTAAATCTATCAATTTCCCTGAAAAATAGCCCAAAATAACCGTCACCACAGCGGGCAATGTTGAAAGTAACCCTTCAGGATCGAATGGAATGCCATCGTAACCTTTATATAGGTGTTTAACGCCCAAAACCCAACGGTCGAATTGCGTGACGACATTCTCTTCAACGCCAAGATATTTTGTACCATCATACAAGCCGAAGGGATACGTTGGGTCTCCCATATATTTCATCAAAAGCCAATAGCCAATGAGGATGGCTGCACCAATAATCGCTGTTGTCCGCTGTGAAAAGGTGATACAAATCAAACAACCGAGCATATAAGCCAAGCCGATGCGCTGTAATACACCCATAATCCGCAAGCTTGAAAAACTCGACAGGGAGTTGAGATACATCGCTAATCCCACGCCTATGAGGAAAATGGTGACGCCGCGCTTGATGATTTTAACATACAATTCAGCCGGTGCTTGCCCTTGATATTTTTTAAATGAAAACCAAGCGGCAACGCCTACTGTGAAAAGGAAAAAAGGATAGACCCAATCTGTTGGTGTCCAACCATGCCATTTAGCATGTTCGAGTGGCGGATATATAAACGCCCACGTACCGGGGTTGTTCACAATAAACATCAAAGCAATGGTCAATCCTCGGAAAACATCGAGGGCAAGGAGTCTTTGAGCAGGCAGGGTGCTATTAGCTGACATATTTTTATTTATCTTTTGACGAAATAAGAAGATAAAGCTAATAAAAACTCGGAGAAAATTGTAAGATTAAATATGGATTTTTCAAAAAATGGTTGTATTTTTGCACCGCTTTAAAAAAGAAGCTGGTTCGGTAGCTCAATGGATAGAGCAACTGATTTCTAATCAGTAGGTTACAGGTTCGACCCCTGTCCGGATCACAAAGACATAACGCCTTGTAAATCAATGATTTGCAAGGCGTTTTTTGTTGATTTATACTGAGGGGTATATAAAACTTCCAATTCTTAACTTAAACCCTATATTTGTGGTCTAAAACAATAACTATAATTCATGCAAACAGCATTTCGGCATTTTTTTCTATCTGTTATCTTTAATCTGCTTACGGTCGTAAGCAGTGATGAAATGCACGTGCTGAACATGCCAACTATCCAACAAACAGAATGGGTTGCTTCCTCTCAAAATGTACAATCTACTTCTGCAAGCGTTTTTGTTTACAATAAATATATAGTTACTCCTTTAAAATCTGTTTACCCTTTAACTCATTTTTCACCTTTTGATTTAGCTTTTCTTAAAAAAGAAAGGCATATTGTCTCAAAAATCTACCAATATCACGTTGCCGCAACGCTTATTAGACATCTTTTTAGATTAAAAACAGATTCCACCACTTCTTCTGATGATGATGACTTGCCTTTGAGTTGAAGCGAATTCTTTCGCTACTCTCTCTAATTTCGGTTTCTAAAAAATTCATCTATCATTCGCTTCAAGCAATAGACCATTCTGTTGCTTGGCAAGCCTATTTATATCTTTCAATGAAAAAATATATCTTTTATATCAGTTTGGTAGTCATTATGTTTACGGCTGCTTTAGCTCCTATGCTGCCACCGATATTGCCTAAAACTAAAATTGTGATGCAAGTTAAAAAAGGACGTAAACGAAAAGACAATAAAAGTATTTGAAAATAAATGAGGTGAATAAACCGACATACAGTCAAAGATTGAGAAAGGGCAGTAACAAATTTCACAATCTTCTACCCCCTCAGTATTAGAAGCATTTATAAGCCTTAATGAGTTAATAATTCTTCCATGACTAATTCCTCCTTTTTCGGCAACTGACTATGCCACCAACTCGCCAGCGACCATATCGAGGCTTCCAAAAAAGAACATGAGTACACTGCTTGCCCAATCATTCTGTTGTTTTTTTTAAAATTTAACAACTTCCCAAAATGCTTTTTTAGGTTCATAATTCTTATCAAAAAGCAAGGGAAAATCTTTCCGTTTGGGTATCGGAAAATTATCGAGCCAAGAGCTTTTATCTGATAAATTCCAAAAAGTCACACTTGTTATCACGTCTTTATGTTTTCTGAAAATATCGAACAGCATTTTATAATGGGCGGTTTGCTTTTGCTCCATCTCAGGCGTATATTCAGCGATTCCTTTGAAAGGTTCAGTGCTGCGCTCATGCTGTTTTGGATAAACCGAAACATCCACTTCTGTGAATTGAATCTCTAAACCCAATGAAGCAAATTTGGTGATGGATGCTTCCAATTCCGCAGCCGAAGGTTCATATATTGACCAATGTCCTTGCAAACCAACACCATCAATAGGGACACCTTTGTCTTTTAATTTTTTCACTAACTGATAAATACGCTCTCGTTTCAAGGCGTTTTCAGTATTATAATCATTGTAAAAAAGCTTGGCTTTCGGGTCAGCAGCATGAGCATATTCAAAAGCCTTTTCGATATATTCTTCCCCTATTATTTTATAAAATTCAGATTCTCTAAACACCTTATCGCCACCATCGAGTATAGCTTCATTGACCACATCCCAAACATATATTTTACTTTTGTAACGGGTGACGACATCTGTAATATGCTGTTTCAAACGCGCTAAAAGCACTTCTTTCGTCACCTTTTTAGGTGGTTTATTTCCAACAGAATCACCTTCTGTGAAAAACCACTTAGGCGTTTGATTGTGCCAACATAAATTATGACCCCTCAGTAAAAAGCCATTTTTTTGAGCAAAATTAACGATTTTATCGGCTGGTGCCCAATTGTAACGGTTCTCTTCGGGATGGACCAGTCCCATTTTCATCACATTTTCAGCGGTCAGGCTATTGAATTGATGTATTATCAAAGCGGCTGACAAGGTATCTTCTAACAGTTTAGGAGAAACAGCCACGCCTATTGGGAAGTATTTTTTATAATAATCTTTCAAACCTTTTTCAGTCGGCTTTTGATTCAATACTTCTTTCGTTTTGGTTTCGGCGATAGGCTGTTGTGCTGCTAATTTTATGGTTAATAAAATGTAGATTAATAGGCTTTTTGAAATCTTTTTCATTTTAAGAAAGAATTATTGATTAAAAATATAGAAAAATCCCTTCAAAATGTTGAAATACTGAGGGGTCACTCTTCTAATTATTTATCCGCTTCAAT